>DATMBW010000076.1:0-12804 GCA_035559095.1 Ramlibacter sp. | reverse complement strand
CGCCAGGAAGCCCTCGCAGAACTCCCACTGCGGAATTTCCTCGTCGTGCTCGCGCAGGGCGTCGAGCTCGGCGTCCTGCGCGTCGAAATCTTCGGGGGTGAGCGGGGCGGGCTCCGGCGTATCCGCGGGTATTTGGGTCGGCGTCATGGGAAGCGATTGTGCCGGTCCGCGGCAGCCCGGAACCGGATGGCTCGAGGCCTGCGCGCGAATCTATTGCTTCTGCGTCGCCGCCTGTTCAAGGCGTCACTTCAAGTGGCCCTTGATCTGCTGCAGGTCGCCGGCGAACTCGATCGCGCTGACTTTGCCGGCATCGACCTTCAGGACCGTCACCGTGCCGGGTTTCCTCGGCAAGCTCGCTCCTTCCCGGGCATCCCTGATCAAGCCGACCGAGTAGGCCATCTTCTGCAATCTGGGCACGGCGACGATGGTGCTGAAAATTGCCGGCATGCCGCTGATGTCGGCGATGTACACGGCGTTCTTGTCCTTCAGGGCCGTGGGGGGCAGCGCATCGAGCGCTTTGGTCATCAGGCGGCTGCCGCCCATTTCCGAGGCAAAGAAAACAAGCCGGGTGTCCCGCTCGAGCGCGAACGGTTTTTCATGCTGGTCTTTCAGGTCCATCGAAGGCAAGCTCGCGCCGGCCTGCAAAACCGCGGCAGTGGCGGCCGCATGGAGGATGAAAAGCGTCGCGAAAAGGATCTGCTTCAAGGTCTTGCCCCGCTGGCCAGAGAGAGCCCAGGTTAGCGTCCGCCCGGAGCCGGACGCTTGATGAACATCAACTTGGGCACGCTCGTTGTTCGAGTACGCGTCGCCTCTGAACAGCGTTCAGGCGCCGGCGAGCAACTGCGCAAGCTTGCGCGCCGCCGGCCCCACGTACTTGCCATAGCGCTGCAGATGCGCGACCGCTTCGCCCTGGGTGCCCTTGAGCGCCTGGATGCGGCGAGTGAAGGGATCCAGGCGCGACTTCGACTGCCACTCGCGGATGGCGGGGATCTTCGACCAGACCAGCTGGTTGGACAGTTCGACGGCCATCATGCGCAGCCAGTCCCTCGGCTCATCCGGCGGCGGAATCGGCGTGCAGATCCGATTTTTCTCAGCCTCGTCCTGGCAGGCGGCCTCGACATGCCCGATCAGCGACCAGCTGAAGGTGGGTTGCGCCAACCGCACCCATTGCAAGGTGATGCGGTCGCCCGCAAAGATCGGCTGGGACGGCAGAGCGGGAATTCCCGTGGCGGTACAGTCGATGTGCAGGCAGTGGCCGTTGGTCGGAATCGAGCCGCGTTCGAGCACGATCCGGTCCGCATCGATGCGCTGGACGCGGCCGAGGCGCACCATGTCGCGGATGCGGCGCAGTTGTCCCAGCTCGCCCTCACTGACGAAGCCGCCGTGATAGCCCCGGGGCTTGACCGACGGGTCGATCCTCCGGACTTCGTCGAATGCTTCCAGCCGCGCGAACACGTCGTCCACGTCATCCCCTGTCGCCAGCGCTTCCACCCCATTGGCGATGCTTTGCACCAGGCGCGCAACGAACTCTTCGCCCGGCTGGTACGTGGCGCGGTTGATCCACCAGTAATCGCGCGGCATGATCCAGCGGATGCGGTCGGGGTCGGCTCCGTTCTCGAGCAGCCAGAGGCAGGAGTCCATCCCGGTCTTGCCCGCGCCGATGACGACGTAGGCCGCATGCGGCCGTGCGACGCGCGGCAGTTCGTTCGGCGGCACGCACACGATGCCGGGCGCAACGGGGTAGCGCGGCGGGCGCATGGACGGAACCGTCGTTCGCGAGTACGTCGCATCGACGGTCTTGCGCGCCTTGATCGCCGTGCGCCGGCCCGATAGAAGCGACGTGACGGTTCCGTCGTCGCCGAGTTCGCTCATCGGAAAGAAGCGCACGCGCCCGGACGGCAGAAAAGTCTGCCGCATGACCAGGTCGAAGTAGCTCAAGACCTCCGAGCCGGACGCCAGTTCGTAATAGCCTTTGTTAAAGCCGACTTCGTCCTTGGCACCCGATCCGAGCGGGCGCGAATTGACGCCATAGAACGCCGACGGCTGATGCAGCCGCACGAACGGGTAGGCATGGTTCCAGTGGCCGCCCGGTCGATGGTGCCTGTCGACGATCGCGATCGTCGCCCTGGATTCGGTCAACAGCGAGTCGGCGAACGCCATGCCCGCGGCGCCCGCGCCCTTGATCAGGTAGTCCACCTCGACGACTGGTTCATGCATGTTGCCGCTCCCAGGTTGGGTCTCGATGGCGCCGCTGGCGCCGGCAGCGCCACATGATAGGGGCACGCAAGCTCTGCAGGCGTTGCGCGCGCCAAGAGCAAAGGGAAGAGTTTCATTTGGTGCCAGTGAATACCGCAATGCCGGCCGTTCATGCACAGCGACAGGCGGCTCGATCTCGGGGTCGTGCGTTCGCCGCGCATGAGCGGTATTGCAAGGCTGGGCAAGTGCCGCCGCTCACGCGGCGTGGTCCGGGACGAGCCCGTGGCGCGATGTGTCATCGAGCGCGGACCGGGATCATGGGCACCGGCCCGTTTACCTCCTGCTGCAAGTGCGCCGCACCCTGCTGTCATATTGAATACCCATAACTTCTATTGAGACAGGGGAAAGCCACAATGGCCAACGATTTCAATCCTTCGGATTTTTTCAATCCGATGATGTGGACCGACCTGGGCCTGCGCGCCCTCGACATGACGGTGTCCTCAACGCAGGACGTCAGCGAGCGGGTGGATCGCTTGACCCGCGCCGGCGCCGAGCCAGCCGAAGACACCGCCTCGACGTCCGCTGACCTGGCGACCGAGACGGTCTCCGTCACATCCAACGGCGTTGCACTGGCCGCTGACCTGCAGCGCACCACTTTCGACATGCTGACGCAGGCCTGGGTGCAATGGATCTCCACGCTGGGCCGTCTGGCCTCACTGGGGACGGGCCTGGCATTGGGCCAGGGCTCGAACGCCGGGAACATTCCGCTGGATGCGATGCGCATGGTCTTGCTCCCGACGGGCCGGGCCGGGACGGCTACCGCGCCAGCGCAGACGGGAAGCTCTTCGCGCCAGCAAGGCGGCCGCCAGCGCGAAGCCCGTGCCAGCCGGTCGATGGAACATGCCATCGCCTCTGCCGAGCCCAAGCGGCGCCGCGGCGCAAGCAAGCCCAAGGCGAAAGTCCGCCGCTCGCGCAACAGTTGATGTCCGGTCCCCGGGGGCCTTGGGCTTACCGGCGGGAACTTTGCGGACCCGGATCGTCAGGTGCGCTCCAGGGCGCCGGGTCCGGGCCGACGTCGTAGCCGCCGCATCCGATGAGGCAGCCCGCCGCGGCCCACATCGCCGCGATGCGAAAGATCCGCGCGATCCATAGTCTGTCCAAGGCCATGTCTCCTCAAGCTGACTCAAGCTCAGCAATAAGCGCATTGTGCGAGGCGGGGTGGTCAAAAAGACGTCACCATCTGCAAAGCCTGGCGCCAAGTGCGTCACGCAGTGACGGAGACCCTCGCGACGGCTGCTCGGATCGGAGAACGCAGCCCGCGCGTGGTCAACGGGTATCCTCGCGTTTTCTTTCGCAAGACTCTGGAGTGAAGCAATGAACCCCAACCCGACACCCGCGGGACTGCAACTTCGGTCCCTCGTCAAACCCGACGGCCAGCTGGAAATTTCGCTGGCCACTGTGCCCACACCGGAGCCGGCGCACGACGAAGTGGTGGTGCGCATCGAGGCCACGCCGATCAATCCTTCGGACTTCAACTTCATGTTCGGCGCGGCCGACCTCTCTACCATCAAGCGGTCCGGCACCGACGCCAACCCGGTCATCACCGCGCAGATTCCGCAGCGGGCGATGAAGGCCTTGGCGGGCCGCGTCGGCCAATCCATGCCGGTGGGTAACGAAGGCGCGGGCGTCGTCATTGCCGCCGGTGAATCGGAGCGGGCCCTGATGGGCAAGACCGTCGCGGTGCTGGGCGGCGCCATGTACGCGCAGTATCGTTGCGTCAAGGCGACGGAATGCCTGGTGCTGCCCGATGACGCCACGCCGGCCGAGGGCGCGTCGTGTTTTGTCAACCCGCTCACCGCGCTGGGCATGGTGGAAACGATGCGGCGCGAGGGGCACAAGGCCCTGGTGCACACCGCGGCCGCGTCCAACCTCGGCCAGATGCTCAACAGGATCTGCATCAAGGACGGCATCGCGCTGGTGAACATCGTGCGCAAGCCCGAGCAGGCGGCCCTGCTTCGGTCGCTCGGCGCCGCCTATGTTTGCGATAGTTCTTCCCCGACCTTCGTGGAAGACCTGACGGATGCCCTGGCCGCCACCGGCGCCACCCTGGCCTTCGATGCCACGGGCGGCGGCAAACTGGCCGGGCAGATCCTGACCTGCATGGAAGCGGCCCTGAATCGCAATGCCAAGGAGTACAACCGCTACGGATCGACCACGCACAAGCAGGTGTACCTGTACGGCAGTCTCGACACCACACCGACCGAGTTCACCCGCGCCTTCGGCATGGCCTGGGGCATGGGCGGCTGGCTGGTGTTCCCGTACCTGCAGCGCCTCGGTCCCCATGCCGCGCAAGCCCTGCGCCAGCGCGTGGTGGCCGAGTTGAAGACGACCTTTGCCAGCGGCTATTCCAAGGAAATTTCGCTGGTCGAGGCGCTGCGCCCCGAGGAGATCGCCGTTTACGCCCAGCGCGCCACCAGCACCAAGTACCTGATCAATCCCAGCAAGGGGTAGGTTCGGCCCGGGAGCCGCCGCGAAGCTTCGCCGTCAGTCACCTTCGAATTCGCACAACGCAAAGACTTTCTGGCCGCATGACGTCAGTCGCTGTCGACCGCCCAGATCAGGCAGGTCGATGACGAAGCAGCACTCCACGATGGTGCCTCCCATGGACTCGATCAACTTGACGGCGGCCTCGGCTGTACCACCGGTGGCAATCAAGTCATCGGCCAACAGCACGCGGTCCCCCCGGCTGATTGCATCCACATGGATCTCGATCCGGTCGGTGCCGTATTCAAGTTCATAGTCATGACCAACCGTTTCGGCAGGCAGCTTGCCTTTTTTGCGAATAGGGACGAACCCCACGCCCAGCTGAAACGCGAGCGCCGAGCCGACGATAAAACCCCGTGATTCAATCCCGGCAACCTTGTCGATCTTGACGCCGGTATAACGATTGACCAGTTCGTTGATGGTGCTGCGAAAGCCCAGCGGATCTTTCAGCAGCGTCGTGATGTCGCGGAACATCACGCCTCGCTTCGGGTAGTGAGGAACGGTGCGGATTCGTGACTTGATCGGCATGGGCGGCAACTCTCTGCTTGCGGTAACGGGAACTGCGAGAGGGTAGCTCCCCGCGCGTTCATCCGCAACCTGATTCGCGCGCGCAGCGCGATCTGTGAGCGCCCGCCCGCTTGGCCGGCAGTCACGCTCTCAGCACGTGACCAGGTCCGTATGCGCGAAGCCCTTGGAGTAATCCAGCACCGAAATCACCATGGGCGTGACGCGGAACAGCCGGACCTCATCCGGGCTCGGCATCTTCATCGGCAAGGGCGGCGCGTCCGGGTACTTCAGCGGCAGCATGCGCAAGACCTTTTCCGCTTCGGCCCGATCTGTCACCGCCTGCGCGTGCGCCGCCATCGACAGGCCGGTGATCGCCATGATGTCAGGGGTGTCGTGATCGATGGTCAGCGAGAGCCGGTTATCGCGCGCCAGGTTCCTGGCCTTCTGGCTTTCCAGTCCGCAGAGAAACCAGAGGGTCAGGCCTTCGTTCACGTAGCCGACGGTCGTCGCCTGCGGCCAGCCGTCCGGCCGCAGCGTCGCGACCGTCATGATCCGGTGCTCATCCAGCAGCTTGAGGATCTTGCGTCTGATTTCGTCATCCATGCGACTTCTCCAGCATCGCCGACAGCGGCGATTCACCAGGATCTATGGTCGACGTTCGACCCCGCGTCGTTGACGGATGTCAAGGCACGATTTGCGAAAGAAAATGGCGGGCTTTGTTAGTCGAGCTAATGCACCGCGGGCAGCCCCTCAGCCTCGCCGGCGCAGCAGCAGCGCCCCCAGCGCGAAGCCGGCCGCCAGCGCGCCGTAGGCCGTGACCATGGCCCCGGTGGAAAGGCGATGCTCGAAGCCCGGTGTCAGGCGTTTGGGCACGAGTGTGTAGTCGACGAGGCAGGAGACCGCGCTGGTCGCCACGCCGCCGGCGATGGCCTGCGGAAGCTCCTTGGCCGAGTCGCGGTGGCCCCAGATGCGCGAGTACAGCGTGGCCCAGAAGACGGATGCCAGATGGTACGTGGCATAGCCGGCGAACGTGTACCGCCACGACGGATCCTGAGAGCGCAGCGCTTCGTCGCCCCACAGCCAGTGGCTGACGGCGTTGGTGGGCGCGAACGGGCTGCCGGCCTGGCGCCAGCCCCACAAGGCCAGCACGGCCGTCGACAGCAGGCTGGCCGCGGTGCCGGCCACCGCCCCTTCAACCAGCGCGACCTTCCACGGGTTCAGGGATTCAAAACGCGCCGGATTGCGATCCTCGCTGTGGGGGTGCCCGGGCAAGGTCATCTCGATCACCTCCTCGTCCGGCACGTCGTGCGGACCATCCTCGTCGGGCATGGGTGGAGCCTGCCCTTCGGTCGACCCACGGCTGGACTTGTCGCCGTGCTGCGGCCTGCGCGTTGCTGACATGACGTTCTCCTGAAGAAGGTAGGTGAATCAGGCAGGATGGCCTCGAAGCCCGCGGCGGTGCATCGCGTTCCAGCCACTGTCGACGTAGGACAGTTTCTCATCCTGCGCAGCGCAAGGCGGTAAGCTCGGCAATGTGAGCCAGCTCAGCCATCTTCGCGAACGTCTGCGCGCCGCCGGCGCCAAGCCCAGCCACGAGCGGCGCGTGCTGCGCCTGTGGGTCCAGGCCCTGCCGCAGGACAGCGGCCGCCGGCACATCGACGATTTCCTGCCCGGGCTGTTGCGCGAGGCGCTGCCCGCGATCATGTCCGAGTTTGGCGGGCTGGCCCGCATCGTGTCGCGGCATCCGGGCCAGGACGGTTCGGAGCGCCTGCTGGTGCGGCTGGCCGATGGACAGACTTGCGAAAGCGTCCTGCTGCCGCGCGGCGGCCTGTGCGTGTCCAGCCAGATCGGCTGCGCGGTAGGCTGCCGGTTCTGCATGACGGGGCGGGAGGGGCTGCTGCGCCAGATCGGCAGCGCGGAGATGGTGGCCCAGGTCGCGCTCGCCCGTACCTTCCGACCGGTGAAGAAAGTCGTGTTCATGGGCATGGGCGAGCCCGCGCACAACCTCGCGAACGTGATGGAGGCCATCGAGTTCCTCGGGACGGCCGGCAACATCGGGCACAAGAACCTGGTGTTCTCGACGGTAGGGGATGAACGCGTGTTCCAGCGGCTGCCGCAAGGCCCGGTCAAGCCCGCGCTGGCCCTGTCGCTGCACAGCACCAGCAGCGAGCTGCGTGCCGAACTGCTGCCGCGTGCGCCCCGCATCGCGCCGGCCGATCTGGTCGAAGCGGGCGACCGTTACGCGCGTGCCACCGGCTATCCGATGCAGGTCCAGTGGACGCTGCTGGAGGGCGTCAACGACACGGCCGCGGAAATCGACGGCCTGGTGCGCCTGCTCAAGGGCCGGTACGCGGTGCTGAACATGATTCCCTACAACAGTGTTCCGGACTTGCCCTTCCGCCGGCCGCCTTGGGACAAAGCGGCCGCATTGGCGCGCGAATTGCACGCGAGAGGCGTGCTGACGAAGCTTCGCAATTCGGCGGGGCAGGATGTGGATGGGGGGTGCGGGCAGTTGCGGGCGCGGGGGTTGGAGCAGGAGGGCGTAGTCCTGGTCTAGCGCCTTCCAACCAGCGCGCAATACGCCGCTCGTGTATCCGGGCCGACCGCCGCGACAAGCTGCTCGTAGGACGTCTTGTGCCGGGCCAGCATCCGCGCCGAGGCTACGGTCTTGGACTTGCAGAACCAGTGGCAGGTGTGCTGCATCAGAAATAGCTCGGCCGACAAGGTGAAGGCCATTGCTTTGGGCGACGAGTGTCCTTTGCCCTCGACAGCCTGGCTGATTCCGCGCGCGTGGATGGCCAATGCCTGGCGCATGTCGAAGGTGAGCTTCGGCAGCAGCCTGTCCGCGAACGGAAGGTAAACCGGCAGCTTGCTCACGCGCGTGTCGGCCTCCTGGGCGCGGGCGAACCCGGCGACGAAGCGGTTGAACTGGTCGCGCAGCTCCTGTTCCGTGGAGTGCAGCATGTTCCAGATCGGCTCGCTGCGTTGCGGATCGTCTTCGCCCAGCGCGCGCAGGTAGCCTTGCGTCAGCGTCTCCATGTGCTTTTCGAGCTGGTACTTGGCAAGATGGCTACCCAGCAGCGCGATTCGGCGGCGCTGGTCCCGGGCTTTGATCGCCCAGACGGAAAAGGCGACAAGCATCGCCAGCAGAAAAAAGTCCATCGCTGCGGTCTGGTTCAGGGGTGGGGAGGGAAAGTGGGGCGAGTGTAGACGGTCTGCCGCACTTGTCGCAGCACGATGCCCAGGTCGAGCCGAGGCTCAGCGATGAGGACGGGAGGTTGGCTGCGTGGGGTGTCGTAGCCGTGCGTGACAGTCTTCACGCAACCTTTGCAGCAGGACGTCGTCGCCGCTGCGCATGTCGCGTTGCAAAGGTACCGCAGGACACCTGCGGTTCGATTTCAACGGAGACTTGCATGAAGGACGCACGACGCGTGAGACCCAGCCTGTTTCGGCTGTGTTTCCGTTCCCTGTTCGACAGTGGGCGCGGGTATGCATTCCCGTGTGACAGCAACGGTCAAGTCGATCTCGATCAACTGAGCGAGCGCGCTCGCAACAACTACTTCTACGCCCGGACAATGGTCGGCCGCGAGCTCGCCGTTCCGGCTGTGGAGTCATCTGAAATGCATTGACAGGCCCTTGCGGCATGAATCGGGCACGCGCATACTCAATTGGATCCGGCCGGCACACTGTCGTGCCGCGGAGAAGGCAAGGAGAAAGACGATGCCGCTCTACCTCACCCGCTTCAGTTACACGCCAGCCACATGGGCGAAGCTCATCAAGAATCCCGAGGACCGCCGGGAGGCCGCCAAGCAGTACATCGAGACGGTCGGCGGAAAGTTGCAAGGTTTCTGGTATGCCTTCGGCGAACACGACGGATACGCCTTGTGGGAGGCTCCGGACAACGTCTCGATGGCAGCAACGGCGTTGGCCATTGGCGCCGGCGGAGCGCTGAGCTCCATGAACACCACGGTCCTGCTGAGCGTCGAGGACACGCTCGCGGCTCTGAAAAAGGCCTCGTCCGTCAAGTACCGGCCACCGGGAGAAAAAGGATAGGGCGACGGTCGCTCAACTCGTCCACTGGGTGTGGAACTTGCCGGGGCGGTCCACGCGCTGGTAGGTGTGCGCGCCGAAGTAGTCGCGCTGGGCCTGGAGCAGGTTGGCGGGCAGCCGGCGCGAACGATACGCGTCGTAGTAAGCAAGCGCGCTCATGAACGCAGGCACGGCCACGCCGTGCTGCGCGGCCGTGGCCACCACCTCACGCAAGTCCTGCTGACACTCGGCCATCAGCCTGGCGAAGTGATCATCGACCAGCAAGTTGGCCAGCTCGGGAGCGTGCGCGTAGGCACGGCGGATGTCCTCGAGCAAGCGCGCGCGAATGATGCAACCGGCTCGCCAGATCGAGGCGATCGTGCCGAACGGGAGATTCCATAGATATTCGCTGTCGGCCGCCCTCAGCAACTGGAATCCCTGGGCGTACGAGCAGATCTTCGCCGCCAGAAGGGCGCGCCGGATCTTCTCGACAAAGCCGGTCCGCTCACCCGTGTACCGCAGCGCCGGCCCGGCGAGAACGTCGGCGGCCGCAATGCGCTCCTGCTTGACGGCGCTCAGGGTGCGCGCGAAAACCGCGTCCGCGATGGTGGGCGCATTGACGCCCATATCCAGCGCCGCCTGGCTGGCCCATTTGCCGGTGCCCTTCTGTTCCGCGGTGTCGAGGATCAGGTCGACCAGCGGCTGTCCCGTTTCGGCGTCGGTGCGCGCAAGGATCTCGGCGGTGATGCCGATCAGGTAGCTGCCCAGCTCGCCGCCGTTCCAGTCGGCGAACACGCGGCTCATGTCGGCAGGGCTCATGCCGAGCAACTCCTGCATCAGCCAGAACGCCTCGCAGATCATCTGCATGTCCGCGTACTCGATCCCGTTATGCACCATCTTCACGAAGTGGCCTGCTCCACCCGCGCCCATCCATTCGCAGCAGGGCTGTCCATCGTCCGCGCTCGCGGCAATGGACTGGAGCATGGGCTTGATGATGGGCCATGCCAGCGCGTCACCGCCGGGCATCAGCGCCGGACCACGCAGCGCGCCCTCTTCGCCGCCGCTGACGCCGGCGCCCACGTAGAGGATGCCGGAACCTTCGAGCGCCAGCATGCGCCGCTGCGTGTCGGTGAAGCGGGTGTTGCCTCCGTCGATCACCACGTCGCCCGCGGCGAGTAAAGGCCGAAGGTCGGCCAGCACCGTGTCGACAGCGGCACCCGCGGGAACCATCAGCAAGATGCGGCGCGGCGAGCTCAAGCCGGCAACCAGCTCGGCCAGCGACCGGGGCGCCTGCGCGCGTTTACCTCGGGTGCGCAGCGTGAAGCTCTCGCGCTTGCCGGAATCCAGGTCGAATCCGCTGACGGCGAAGCCATTGCGTTCGAGATTGAGCGCGAGGTTCTCGCCCATGACGCCCAGGCCCACGATGCCGATGTCCGATTGCTGCATTGCATCCATCCACTTTTCGTTCCGCAGGCCGGGCCTTCGTCAGTGAGACCGCTCAACCACGGTTGCTGGGATTGTCCACCAGGGCCGCGGTGACCGGCGATGGCGATGGCGCCATTGACCCAGCGCTTCGTGCTACGCTGGCCACCGCCATGCTGTTCGACCCTGACCGCCATGAGCCGCTGAAAGAAATCGCGTGGGATGAGCGCGCGGCACGCGAGGCCATCGAGCGCATCGTGCGTGGTGCCGAGGAAAGCTTCGTAGAGGGCCAAGGTTGGCCCGTGCACCCCCGGGACAGCAAGAACCCGGATCCCATGTGCGGGCTGTACATCGGCGATTGCGGCGTGATCTGGGCACTGCGGTACCTGGAAAGACGCGCCGCCGTGCGGCGCACGCGCGACTGGCTGCCGCACCTCGCGTCGCTACGCATCACCAGGGAACACGGCTCCTACATGTTCGGCGAAACGCCGATCCTGATGATGCTTCCCGGCCGCGAACGGCGTCTGTCCGAGCTCATCGAAGGCGCCATGCATCACCCCGCCCGCGAACTGATGTGGGGAGCACCGGGAACGATGCTGGCGGCGCTGTTTATGTACCGCCGCACCTCCGACGCGCATTGGGCGGACCTCTACCGCCGGACCGCCCGCGTGCTGTGGGACCAGCTCCACTGGTCCGAGTCGGAGAAATGCCACTACTGGACACAGGACCTGTACGGCCAGCGATCGACGTACCTCGACGCGGTGCATGGCTTCGCTGCGACGGCGGCCGTCCTGCTGCACGGTCGCGACCTGCTGGCTTCCGACGAGTGTCTGCGTTGGGACCAGTGCATCACGCAAACCATTCGCGCCACGGCCGAAGTCGAAGGCAGCCTCGCCAATTGGCGGGCCCATTTCCAGTCGCCGCGCGAAGGTCCCAAGCTCGTGCAGTTCTGCCACGGGGCCCCGGGCTTCGTGATCTGCCTGGCCGCCATGCCCGGCAGTGAACTCGACGACCTGCTGGTTGCAGCCGGCGAAACGACCTGGCGCGCCGGTCCGCTGACGAAGGGGTCGAACCTGTGCCACGGCACGGGCGGCAACGGCTACGCGTTTCTCAAGCTGTACCGGCGCTACGGCGACCCAATGTGGCTTGAACGCGCGCGTGCTTTCGCCATGCATGGCATTTCGCAAACCATGGCGGACCACGAGACTTTCGGGCAGTGGCGCCACGGGCTGTGGACCGGCGACCTCGGCTTCGCGATCTATCTGCTCGACTGCATCGAAGAGGGCGATGCCTTCCCGTCGCTCGACGTGTTCGACTGAACCTTGGCGCCTAACGCCCACGTTCAGTGCATGCTGGCAGGCCGCACCGCCGGCACCGTCAACTCCCGGCCAACCATGGCGCGTGCGTAGAGATAGTTGTTGCGCGCACGGTCGTTGAGCTCGTCCATGTTGACCAGACCATTGGGATCGCACGGGAATGCAAAGCTGCGGCTGCTCTCGACAAACGACTGGAAGCGCAACTCGAATTGGGTCATCGTGGAATCCATGGTGGTGTCTCCATACTGCATCGCTCTTGAGGGCCGCGTGCCCCAGAGATGCCAGTATCGGCAGCGCCGGTATCGGCTTGACTGCAGCAGGCCATCACTTTGTATCCTGCTCGTATGCCGCGCTCGCCGCCTTTGCGCACCTTGGCGTAACGCCAAAAAGTCCTGAGATCTGTTCTCGCAGTAAAGTGCCGGTCGAGCAACATCTGCTCAAGCATGGGAGGACAGCATGAATGACAAACAGAAGCAGTACTTCGACAAGGCCTTTGAACTTTCGCGGCGCAGGTTCAACCTCCTGTTGGGAGGAGGCAGCTTGCTCACGGTCGCCGGCTGCGGTGGCGGCGGGTCCGACGCCCCTGCGCCTGTGAGTGAGGCGCCGGCGCCAACGCCAGCGCCAACGCCATCGCCATCGCCAACGCCAGCGCCAACGCCAACGCCAGCCCCAACGCCGGCGCCAACGCCGGCGCCAACCCCGGTTTCGCAGGCTGCAGTCAGCCTGCTTGCCGGTGGGCTCGGCGGCGGCGGATGGCTCGAGGGCCACGGACCCCTCGCGCACCTGAAGC
>DATMBW010000075.1:0-15794 GCA_035559095.1 Ramlibacter sp. | reverse complement strand
CATCCATGTTCAAGACCGACAGGCAAAGCCTGCTCGAGGTCAGCGCGCTGGGCCGCACGCTGCAGCTGGAACCGAGCGGCCAGAAGCTCACCCTGGGCCGGGCCGCCAACTCGTCGCTGTCGCTCAACGACTCGCGCGTTTCGCGCGTGCACGCGACCATCGAGTGGCGCGGCGGCCATTTCATCCTCAGCGACGCGTCCAGTTTCGGCACCTGGGTCTACTTCGGCAACCAGAACGAGCCGGTCGTGCTGCGCCGCACGGAGTGCCATCTTGTCGGCCAGGGGCAGATCACCCTGGGCTGCGCCCGCGGTTCCGAGAGCCCGCCCGTCGTGGTTTTCTCGGTGAGAGCCTGAGCGGAGAGCGGCCGGCCATGGCGCTCGATCTTCGCGTCGTCGGTCCCGGCCTCGATGTCGTGCACCGGCTCGAGGAGGGGCAGCCCGAACTGGTGCTCGGGCGCGACGCCGACTGCGGTGTCTGCCTGCCGGATCCGCAGCGCAACGTCTCGCGCCGCCATCTTGCGGTGTGGCTCGAAGCGGGCGAGCTGCACTTTCACGTGCTCTCGGTCATCAATGGTGTCGATATGGCTTTCGGCGAGGCGCCGCCCGGTGCGCGAGGGGTGTTGCCCGCGGGCCAGACCCTGCGCCTGGCCGAATACACGGTAAGTGCGAGTGCCGCGACGGCCGCGCCCTCGGCCCCGGACCCCTGGGCGGTATTCGATCGCGAAGGCTCCGGCGCGTATCCCTTGCCCGTTTCGGGACCGGCGCCGGCCGCGTCCGATGCCGCTTCGGACGATCCGTTCGGCGATTGGGGATTCGAAACCACGTTCGGGCCGGGGGCACCCGGCGGAGGTCCCCTCGACGCCGGAACCTTGGGCCCGGGCAGCCTGCCGGCGTTCTTCCAGGGCCTGGGGCTGGATGCCACGAGTCTGGGTCCCTTGAGCCAGGGCGAGATCCAGGCCATCGGCCGCCTGGTGCGCATGCTCGCCCTGGGCATTCTGGAACTGCACGCCGCTGCCGGCGACGTGAAAGAGGACTTGCGCTCCGAGGACCGGACCATGGTCGCGGCCAGGGACAACAATCCCCTCAAGACCGGCTTGCATCCGGAGACGAAGCTGCGGTACCTGTTCGGCGGCCGCGCGGCGGGCGTTGGGTTCATGGGGCCCGAGCGGGCGCTGCGCGAATTGCTGGCCGAGCTGGTGGCGCACGACCGGGCCACCGGTGTGGCGAGCCGCGCCGCGCTGGCCGCGACCCTCAAGGAGTTCGCGCCGGCAGCGCTCAAGGACAGGCTGCTGGACGGCGGCAGCCCGCTGTTCGAGGGGACCAGGGCCTGGAGTGCGTATTCGAAATATTACGAAGAGCAGGGCCAGGACCTGGCCGCATGGACGCAGCGCCTGCTCGATCGTTACTTCACCGAGGCGTATCTGAGGGAAAGCATGCGTATCAAGCGCGAGACACCCGGGCGTTAGCAGTGGCGTCAGGCGAGGGGGTGCAGGCTAGAATCCGCTCATCCTCCCTACCAAGACGCAGCTGTTGTGAGTCTCAATAAGCTTGGCCGCTATGACCTGGTCCGCGTGCTCGGCAAGGGCGCGATGGGGGTCGTCTACGAGGGACGCGACCCCAACCTGGACCGCCGCGTAGCGATCAAGACCGTCAAGGTGGAGAACCTGTCGGAGGAAGCCGCGGCCGAGTACGAGGCCCGCTTTCGCACCGAAGCGCGCTCGGCGGCCCGCCTGCAGCATCCCAACATCGTCAGCGTCTACGACTCGGACCGAGACGGTGACATCGCCTTCCTGGTCATGGAGTACATCCAGGGCGACGACCTGAAACACTACCTGGACAAAGGCATCCGCTATTCGCTCGAGCAGTCGCTCAAGATGGTGCGCGACCTGCTGTCGGCACTCGATTACGCGCACAAGCAGGGCATCATCCACCGCGACATCAAACCGGCCAACCTGCTGATCGAGCCCGGCGGGCGCGTCAAGCTCACCGATTTCGGGGTCGCGCGCATCCAGAACTCGGGCGAGGCGACGCGCACGCAAGGCAGCATGGTGGGCACGCTCAAGTACATGTCGCCCGAGCAGGTGCAGGGCCAGAAGATCGATTCGCGCGCCGACCTGTTCTCGGTGGGCGTCGTTCTGTACCAGTTGCTGACCGACAAGCGTCCGTTCGACGGCGACAACGACTTTTCCATCATCCACCAGATCATCGGCCACACGCCGCCGCCGCCGAGCTCCTTCAACGGCAGGCTGCCGTCGGCCATCGATGCCGTGGTGGCTCGGGCGCTCGCCAAGGCCCGCGATGAACGCTTCGCGACGGCGCGCGACTTCGCGTCGGCGCTGCAGTCCGCGATCCGCCGGGCCGAGGACGCAACCGTGGTTCCGCCGGCCGATCCGTTCAAGAAAAAGGACGGGGCGGGCACCGGCTCCAGGGGCCCGCGGTCGGTCACAGGCAGCGGCAGCGGACAACCGGCGACCAGCGGCTCCACCGTCACGCAGGAAGTCGAGCTGGTGTACTGGAAGGACATCAAGGAGTCGACCGACCCCGAAGAACTGGAAGGCTTCCTGGAAAAATTCCCGGCCGGTATCTATGCCGACCTTGCCCGCAGGCGCTTGCGCAAGTTGGCCGCGGGCAGCGGATCGCCGGAACAGACGGTTCTTACCGGCATTGCCACGGCACCCGGCGGCCAGGACCTTGAGGCCACCCGGCTGCGCTCGGGCACATCCCCGACGCACGCCGCCGCCCCGCCACAGGAGGCCCTCGCGTCGCCGACCGAGCCCGAGGCGGGCAAGGCGGAGGCAACCGAGCCGCCTGCAGGCGACGACGGACAGAGTGGGCCAGCCGATTTCGCGCCCACCGTCGCCGAGCCCCATGAGAGCGAGCCGCAGCCTTCGTCCATGCCGGATCCGGTGGCTTGCGACATGCCCGGCCTGGCCGACCCCGCACCCATCGCAGCGATCGAAGCGGCACCGCGTGCCGCGATCCGTCCCGTTCCCGCGTCTGCGCCGGCGCAGGCACCGGTTCGCCGGCCGCGCCTGGTTGCGGTGCTGTCCGCGGTTGGCGCCCTGGCCGCTGTCGGCTTGGCCGCCGTGATGATGATGGGCAAGGATAGTAGCGAATCGGCCACCGCGACCGCGCCGGCGAGCGCCCCTTCCGCCGCGGCGTCCGGGGTGACGGTGACTCAGATCGTGCCGACCGTGGGGCCGGGGCCGGCGCCCACGGTCGCCGCCGGTGCCGATGTCGCGAAGCCGGCCAGCGCCGTTGCGGCCAAACCCGTCATGGCGCGGCGTGCCGCCAGCACGGCGAACGTCCAGGCACCGACGCCGATTGTCGAAAGCAGCCAAGAAGAACACCCGCCGCCGCCGCCACCACGACGTGAGGAGCGGCGCCCGGTCGCCGCGCCGGGCACGCCCCCCGCGCCGAACCCGGCCGAACAATGCAGGGACAAAGTGTTCCTGTCCAAGGAATTCTGCCTTGCGGAGCAGTGCGACAAGCCTGGGGCGCGGAACCATCCCCTGTGCGTCAAGCGCCGGGAGGAGGCCAGGCTGCGCGAGGAAAGCAAGATCCGCTATTAGGGCCTGTTCAGGCCCTAGTGTCCGTTCCGCTTGGGCAGGGCACTGCCCGTTGCGCGGCCCGCTTCAGACGATGTCGACGGTGTGCACTTCGAAGCAGCCCTTGCGCCGGTCCTCGAAGAAGCGCAGCAGCGTTTCCCTCACGGTCTTGAAGGCGATCTCGTCCCAGGGGATTTCCTGCTCCAGGAACAGGCGGGCCTCGATCGTTTCATGGCCCGGATCGAAGTGCTCGCTCAGCAGGCGCGCGCGGTAGAAAAGATGGACCTGGCTGACACGCGGAACGCTCAACACCGTGAGCAGTCCTTCCAGCTCGATTTGCGCCCCGGCTTCTTCCAGGGTTTCGCGCGCCGCCCCCTGTTCGGTGGTTTCGCCCAGTTCCATGAAGCCGGCGGGCAAGGTCCATTTGCCCCAGCGCGGCTCGATGTTTCGCTTGCACAGCAATACCTGCTCACCCCAGTAAGGCACCGTGCCCACGACGTTCAGCGGATTCTCGTAATGAATGGTGTCGCAGGCGGGGCAGACCGCGCGCTCACGGGTGTCGCCGTCATCCGGCACCCGGTAGACCACGGCGACGCCGCAGTTCCTGCAATGTTTGATGGGGCTGCGCAGCATCGCCCAATGTTAAGGTCAAAACACGGGCCCCGAGGAGCCCGATGTACCTGGATCGGGCGCAGCTGCGCGCAGGCTGCATTCAGCCGGCGACGATCTTCACGCTGAGAGTGCCCAGCCCCGCCACGCCGCCCACCAGCGTATCGCCGGCCACCACGGCGGCAACGCCCTCGGGCGTGCCCGTGTAAATCAGGTCGCCGGGCCGAAGCTCCCATGCGGCCGAGAGGTGCTCGATGGTTTCCGCGATGTTCCAGATCAGCTTGGAGACGTTGCTGCGCTGGCGGTCCTTGCCGTTGACCTGCAGGTAGATCTCCGCATGGGCGATGTCGCCGGCCTGCGCCGCGGGAGTGATCGGACCGATCGGCGCGGACTGCTCGAATGCCTTGCCTATGCACCAGGGGCGCCCCAGCTTTTTCATCTCGCCCTGCAGGTCGCGCCGGGTCATGTCCAGTCCCACGGCATAGCCGAAGATGTGCTTGTGGGCATCCGCGGCCTTGATGTTGCGCCCGCCGGTCCCGATCGCCGCCACCAGTTCGATCTCATGGTGCAGGTTGTTCGTGAGGCTGGGGTAGGCCATGGCGCCGGTTTCCCCGGCGTTCACGGCAAGCGCCGCGTCCGCGGGCTTGAGGAAGAAGAACGGCGGCTCCCGGCCGGTGAAGCCCATTTCCTTGGCGTGTTCCTCGTAGTTGCGGCCCACGCAATAGATGCGGTGCACCGGGAAACGCTCGGCGCGCCCCGCCACGGGGACCGATGCCGGCGGCGCGGGATCAAAAACGTAGCTCATGACAACCTTTCTTCATGGTGAATCCCCAAGGCCTGCTGCACGGGGCGGTCGGAGAAACTGAACAGCACGCTGCCGCGCTCGGAGGTGAAGCGGGAAGTGTGCCATGACGGAACGACAAAGTGGTCGCGCGGCCCGAACGCAAAGCGCCAGGTCTGCCCGCCGCCCTCGATGACCGCCTCACCGCTGCCTTCGACGACGCTGTAGACCGCGCCGTCGGTCTGCCGCCACGGCTTGCCGGCGAATCCGGCCGGCAGTTTCTGCATGAACGTGGCCATGGTGGGCATCGGCGAGCCGCCGGTGAGCGGATTGAGATAGCGCAGCTTGACGCCGTCCCAGTCGTCGACGGGGGCGCTGCGCTCGAGCCGCTCCAGCGCATCGCGGCTGCGCTCGTACGGATAGCTGAATATGGGCGAGGTGGCGCCGACCGGCGCGTCGTGGCGCACTGGCGCCATGTTGTGGCCGTAGCGGGCAAAGCTCGTGCCTTCGGCGCGTGTCACCTGCTGCGACTTGCACGCGTCGTTTTCCGCGAAACCGGCGTCGAAGAAGCGGATCATGGGGATGTCCAGCCCGTCGAGCCAGACCACCGGGTCGGCCGCATCGTTGCCGTGGTCGTGCCAGGTCCAGCTCGGCGTGATGATGAAGTCGCCCGGCCGCATGGTCGTGCGTTCGCCGTCGACGGCCGTGTAGGCGCCCGAGCCTTCGACGATGAAGCGCAATGCGCTCTGGGTGTGGCGATGGCTGGGCGCGACCTCACCGGGCAGGATCAATTGCAGACCCGCGTACAGCGATTGCGTGACCGCCGACTGGCCGCGCAGCGCCGGGTTTTCCAGGATCAGCACACGCCGCACCGCTTCCTCGGCGGTGATGGCTTGGCCGGCGCGCATCAGAAAGGGCCGGATCTCTTCGTATTTCCACATGGCCGGAACGCAGGGGCTCGCGGGCTGCTGCGGGACGAGCGTGTGCAGAACCTCCCACAACGGGGTCAGGTTCAACGGGGACATGTCGCGGTAAAGCTGCTCTCGCGGGAGCGCGCTCGAAGCGGGTGCGTGCATCAGGAACTCCTTGATTGGTACTGGTTTCGGCGCAGGCGCCGTCAGTTGAACAGGTTCGTCGGGTCGATGCCCTCGTACATCCATTTGAGGCCGGCAAAGCCCGCCGATTCCTTGCCGCCCTGGAATAGCTGGTTGCGCAGTTCGCGCTGCACGCCGGCGGCATGGTAGATGTCGCCATAGAACCGGGCGGTGAGCTGCACGCGCCCGGTGCGCAGGTAGCGGGCCTGCTGGTATTTCTGGAAAGCCGGCGCGACCTCGCCGTGCGCGGAGCGCAGCGCCTCGCCGAGCACCACGGCGTCCTCGATCGCCTGGCCGGCGCCTTGCGCGAGATATTGCAGCATCGGGTGGGCCGCGTCGCCGAGCAGGGTGACCCGGCCCTTGCTCCAGTTTTGCACCGGCTCGCGGTCGCACAGCACCCACATTTTCCAGGTCTCGATCTTGCCGAGCAGTTCCCTGACCTGTGGCACGGCCTGCGAGAAGCGCTCATTGAGCTCGGCCGTGTCGCCGAAGGTGTTCCAGCCCTCGTCGTACCGGTTGCTGTGGAACACGGCGACCAGGTTGAACAGCTCGCCGCGGCGCAGCGGGTAATGCACCAGGTGCGTTTTTTCGCCGCCCCACAGCAGCACGTCGTCGTTCCACAGGTGCGCGGGGACGTCCTCGCGCCTGAGTACGGCGCGGTAGGCGATATGCCCCGACACACGGGGCTTGCCGTCGCCGACCACCGCCTCCCGGATGCGGCTCCACAGGCCGTCCGCGCCGATCAGTGCATCGCCTTGCAGCACCTCGCCGCCGGCCAGCCGCACGCTCACCCGCGACGCGTCCTGCTCGAACGACTCGACTTTGCTGGAGGTGCGCAGAGCGACGTTCGGCAGCGCCTTGCACGCGTCGAGAAAGACCTGGTGCAGGTCGACGCGGTAGATCACGCCGTAGGGATAGCCGTAGGCCGCGCGGGCGGTTTCGCCGAGCGGCACGCGGATGACCTTCTCGCCGGTGCGCACGTCGTTCATGCCCAGGCCCGGCGGAAAGAAAGCCACCCGGTTCACCGCCTCGGTCAGGCCCAGGTACTCGAACATCCTGAAGATGTTGGGGCCGAGCTGGATGCCCGCGCCGATCTCGCCGTAAGTGCCGGCCTGCTCCAGCACCGTCACCCTGTGGCCGCCGCGGCCCAGCACGTAGGCGGCGGCGAGGCCGCCGATGCCGCCGCCGGCGACGATCAGGTTCAGGGGTGGTGTCATCGCTGAGATCATTGCTGGAGGGCTCCTGTGAATTGCTAAGCATGCATACTATCTGGATTCGCGCGAGCGTGCTTGCGCGCCACGCGCTGGCTACACTTGCCGTATGGAAAAACGGTTCGACTTCGAACACGCGCCGGGCCACCTCATCCGCAGGGCACACCAGCTCGCCGTGGGCATCTTCATGCAGGAGACGGGCGCGTTCGACGTCACGCCGGTGCAGTTCGCAATATTGAACGCGCTGATCGCCGATCCCGGCGAAGACCAGGTGACGCTGGCCGGCAAGGTGGCGTTCGACGCGGCCACGTTCGGCTCGGTCATCGGCCGGCTGGAAGCCAAGGGCTGGGTGCGCCGCGAACCGGATGCCGCCGACCGGCGGCGCAAGCTCCTGTGGATCACCGCGCAGGGCAAGCAGGCCGCCCGGCGGATGAAGCACGCGGTCGGCAAGGCCCAGATCCGGATCCTGGGGCCGTTGAACGCGGCCGAGCGCCGGCAGCTGATCGAATTGCTCGGCAAGCTGGTCGCGCGACACGAAGCACCCTGAGCACGTCGTGGGGCTTGTCCTACACCGGATTTAGCCATGGCCCGTGCGCGGCCGGCCGCTGGCCGCCGTTCAATGCACCTTGCTAACTGTCGAAAGGGCGTTCATATGAGCAGGAACCAACTCAAGGGCCGTACCGTGGCCCTCGCCGCCGTGGCCGTCGCCATGGCGGGATGCGCGGACATGAATCTGTCGCAGACACAGAAGGGCACGGCCATTGGCGCGGGTGTGGGCGCCCTCGCGGGTGCGGCGATCGGCGGCAACACCACGGGCGCGGTCGTCGGCGGACTGCTGGGCGCGGGCGGCGGCTATGTCTGGTCAAAGCACATGCAGGAAAAGAAGCTCGCCATGGAACGCGCCACGGCGGGTTCCGGGGTGCAGGTCAGCCAGACACCCGACAACCAGCTCAAGCTGAACATACCGAGCGACGTTTCGTTCGACACGGGACGCGCCGACATCAAGCCCAACCTGCGGCCTATCCTTGATCAGTTCGCCAGCGGCCTGTCCAGCCAGCCCAATTCCGACATCCGGATCATCGGGCACACCGACAACACCGGCTCGGATGCGGTCAACGACCCGTTGTCGGTGCAACGGGCCCAGGCGGCCAGGCAGTACCTGGCGGCCCGGGGCGTTGATCCGAACCGGATCGCGACGGCAGGACGCGGCGAGCGCGAGCCGATCGCCGACAACAGCACCGAGGCAGGGCGGGCACGCAACCGGCGGGTGGAGATCTACCTGGGCGAACGGGCGGACGTCGCAGCGAAGTGACCAGCTCGTTCTGTTCGGCTGGCATGACGGAATTCCCTTTTTTCGAGCGCTGTCGGCCGCAGGATCGGTTTATCCTCAGGGCATGAAACTGTACAACTACTTCCGCTCGTCCGCATCGTTTCGGGTGCGGATCGCGCTCGAACTCAAGGGCCTGCGCTACGAGTACATCCCCGTGCACCTGATCAAGGGCGAGCACAGGCAACCCGGCTATGCGGCGGTGTCGCCGGCGATGCTGGTGCCCACGCTGGAAACCGATCGCGGCGAGCATCTGGGCCAATCCATGGCCATCATCGAGTTCCTGGATGAAATGCACCCCGAGCCGCCGCTGCTGCCCAAGGATGCGTCCGGCCGCGCCCGGGTCCGGGCGCTGGCGCAGCTGGTCGCCTGCGAGATTCATCCGCTCAACAACCTGCGCGTGCTCAAGTACCTGGTGCGCGAACTGAAGGTCGACGAAGAGGCGAAGAACGCCTGGTACCGGCATTGGGTGCGCGAAGGACTGGAGGCGTTCGAGCGAGAACTGGCGCAGCTGCCGTCCTCGACCTATTGCTACGGCAATTCGCCCACGCTGGCCGACTGCTGCCTGGTGCCGCAGATCTTCAACGGCCGGCGCGTCAACACGAGCTTCGACGGCTTGCCGCGCACCATGGCGGCCTTCGACGCGTGCATGGCACTTTCGGCGTTCCAGAAAGCGCAGCCTTCGAGCTGTCCCGACAACGAGGCTTGAATGACTTTCCCGGCGGAGTGGATCACGCCGCGCTGGCCGGTGCCGGCCATGGTGCGCGCGGTGTGCACGACGCGCGCGGACGGCATATCGCGTCCGCCCTACGCGAGCCTGAACCTGGGCGACCATGTCGGGGATCACGCCGAAGCAGTGGCGGCCAATCGCGCGCAATTCGGGCAGGCGTTGCGGGCGCGGCCTGTTTTCATGAACCAGGTCCATGGATGCAAGGCCGTCGTGCTGGGTTCGCAGGCTTGCGACGGCATCGAGGCCGACGCTTGCGTCACCGCGACGTCCGGCATTGCCTGCACGATCATGGTGGCCGACTGCCTGCCGATCCTCTTCGCAGCTGCGGACGGCAGTGCCGTGGCAGCCGCTCACGCGGGATGGCGGGGTCTGGCGGGCACAGGCGGGTACGGCGTCGTGGAGTCGGCGTGCGCGGCCTTGCGCGACCACACCGCGGCAGGCCTCGACGGCACGTTCGCCTGGCTGGGGCCGTGCATCGGACCCGGCGCATTCGAGGTGGGGCCCGAGGTCAAGGCGGCCTTCGAGGCGCAGGATCCACCGGCTGCGGCGCTGTTCAAGGCGCGCGGACAGGGCAAGTGGTTGGCCGACCTGCCTGGCCTGGCGCGGCGCCGGTTGCAAGCCCTGGGCATCACGCGCATTTACGGCAATGACGGTGGCAGTCAGTGGTGCACCGTCGCCAATGCCTCAAGTTTTTTTTCGCACCGGCGCGACCGCGTCACCGGCCGCTTCGCGGCCTGCATCTGGCTGGCTTGATGCTGCTGCGGCGCGCCGCGCCAGCTCAGCAGCGGCGCGCGCCTTGATTATTTTTTTCCTGCGTGGCGTGTCCAGCAGGTACACCACCAGCGCCACGGGAAATGCGCCATAGAGTACAAAGGTGAAGATGGCGCCGGTGAGGGTTCCCAGCGTGCTGGTTGCTTCCGCGACGGCCATCATCAGGGCGACATAGAGCCAGGCGATAACGATCAGATACATCGGCGGAACCGGATTTGTTGCACTGCAACATGGATGATGAGATACTTCGAGGTTACCCGTAACAACAGGGAAAGTCAGGGAGACAGCAATGAATTCTGAAGCAAATTGGGCCCAGGCAACCCATCAGTTTCAGCAGGACCTCGGTGAAAGCTGGAGCAAGGCCCTGCACACGGTGCAGGGGCTGAATCCGAGCGCCTTGTCTGTCCTGCCGCTGCTACGCTTCTCGCCCGAGAAATTCCAGGCTTTGCAGCAGGCGTACCTTAAGGAAACCGCCGAGCTCTGGAACCTGGGCCTCAAAGCCGCCCCTTCCGACAAGCGCTTCGCACACGACGCATGGTCGGCCAACCCGCTTGCCGCCTTCTCGGTCGCGCTGTACATGGTCAATGCCCGCGCGCTGCTGGGCCTGGTTGAAGCCGCGGAGACCGACGCCAAGACCAAGGCGCGGCTGCGTTTCGCCGTGGAGCAATGGATGGCGGCTTCGGCTCCCAGCAATTTCATGGCGCTCAATGCCGAGGCGCAGAAAAAGGCCATCGAAACGCAGGGCGAAAGCATCGCCAGGGGCGTCCAGAACCTGCTCAAGGACATCCAGCAAGGCTATGTCTCGATGACCGACGAGAGCGTGTTCGAGGTCGGCAGGAACGTGGCGACCACCGAAGGCGCGGTCGTGTTCGAGAACGAGCTGTTCCAGCTGATCGAATACAAGCCGCTGACCAAACAGGTCCATGAGCGGCCGTTCCTGGTCGTGCCGCCCTGCATCAACAAGTTCTACATTCTCGACCTGCAACCGGAGAACTCGCTGGTCAAGTACCTGGTCGAGCAGGGACATCGCACGTTCCTCATGAGCTGGCGCAATCCGGACGAGTCGATGAAGGACAAGACCTGGGACGATTACGTCGAGGACGGCACGATCGAGGCGATCAAGCTGGTGCAGGAGATCTCCGGCGCGAAACAGATCAATGCCCTGGGCTTCTGCGTCGGCGGAACGATCCTGGGCACCGCGCTGGCCGTGCTCGCCGCGCGCGGCCAAAAGCCGCTGGCGTCGTTGACGCTGCTTACTGCTTTCCTCGATTTCGGCGAGACCGGGGCGCTGGACCTGTTCGTCGACGAGGCATTCGTCAAGTTCCGCGAGATGCAGCTGGGCCGCGGCGGCATCCTGAAGGGCAGGGAGCTGGCCTCCACCTTCAACTTCCTGCGGCCGAACGACCTGGTCTGGAACTATGTCGTCGGCAATTACCTCAAGGGTGAAGCGCCGCCGCCGTTCGACCTGCTTTACTGGAACAGCGACTCAACCAACCTGCCCGGGCCCATGTACGCGTGGTACCTGCGCAATACCTATTTCGAGAACAACCTCGTCAAGCCGGGCAAGTGCACCGTATGCGGCGAGAAAGTGGACCTGCGCAAGGTGGACATTCCGGTGTTCATCTATGGCTCGCGCGAAGACCACATCGTGCCGATCGGCGGGGCGTATGCTTCAACGCGGCATTTGCCGGGAAAGAAGCGTTTCGTCATGGGCGCGTCCGGCCACATCGCGGGCGTGATCAATCCGCCCGCGAACAAGAAGAGGTCTTACTGGACCAACGAGAAGCTCCCCCAGACCGTCGATGAATGGCTCAAGGGAGCAACGGAACACCCTGGAAGCTGGTGGCCTGAATGGTCGGGCTGGCTCAAGGGTCACGCGGGCAAGCAGATCCCTGCGCCCAAGAACTACGGCAAAGGCAAGTACAAGGCCATCGAGCCGGCGCCCGGCCGGTATGTGAAAGCCAAAGCCTGAAAACCAATTTCCCCAACGCGCTGAAGGCGCGCAGAAAAAAGCAAATGAATACTTGAATTCCTCTGCAACCTGCGCGTAACTATTGCGACCTGCGCCTTCAGGAAACTTACCCCACCAGTCATCTCCAGGAGAACCCACATGGAAGACATCGTCATCGTCTCAGCAGTTCGCACGGCCGTCGGCAAGTTCGGCGGCTCGCTCGCGAAGATTCCGGCGGCCGAACTCGGCGCCATCGCCATCAAGGAAGCGCTGGCGCGCGCCAGGCTCGATCCTGCCCAGGTGGGTGAGGTGATCATGGGCCAGGTGCTCGCGGCCGGCAACGGCCAGAACCCGGCGCGCCAGGCGCTGATCAAGGCCGGCATTCCCAAGGAAGTGCCGGGCATGACCATCAACGCGGTCTGTGGCTCGGGCCTGAAGTCCGTCATGCTGGCGGCGCAGGCGATCGCCTGGGGCGACAGCGAAATCGTGGTGGCCGGCGGCCAGGAAAACATGAGTGCCGCACCCCATGTCCTGATGGGTTCGCGGGACGGCCAGCGCATGGGCGACTGGAAGATGGTCGATTCGATGATCGTCGACGGCCTGTGGGACGTGTACAACCAGTACCACATGGGCGTCACGGCCGAGAACGTGGCCAAGCAGTTTGGAATCGACCGCGCCGCGCAGGACGCGCTGGCGCTCGCCAGCCAGCAGAAGGCGGCCGCCGCCCAGGAGGCGGGCAAGTTCAAGGACGAGATCGTGCCGGTCTCCATTCCGCAGCGCAAGGGCGACCCGCTCATCTTCGCGACGGATGAGTACGTCAACAAGAAGACGAACGCCGAAGCCTTGGCGGGCTTGCGTCCCGCGTTCGACAAGGCCGGCACCGTCACGGCGGGTAATGCTTCCGGCATCAACGACGGTGGCGCGGCCGTGGTCGTCATGAGCGCGAAGAAGGCGGCTGCCCTGGGCCTGAAGCCGCTGGCACGCATCGCCGCTTTCGGCACGAGCGGACTCGATCCGGCCACCATGGGCATGGGACCAGTTCCGGCTTCGCGCAAGGCGCTGCAGCGTGCCGGCTGGAATTTGCAGGACGTGAACCTGTTCGAGCTGAACGAAGCATTCGCCGCGCAGGCCTGTGCCGTCAACAAGGAGCTCGGGATCGATCCGGCCAAAGTCAACGTGAACGGCGGCGCCATCGCCATCGGGCACCCGATCGGCGCGTCGGGGTGCCGCGTTCTGGTGACGCTTCTGCATGAAATGCAGCGGCGCGAAGCGAAGAAGGGCCTGGCGGCGCTGTGCATCGGCGGCGGCATGGGGGTTTCCCTCGCGGTCGAACGGCCGTAACAAAAAAGCCCGCCTTGCATCGGGCGGGCTTTCAACGCTATCGAATTTGTAGCAAGTCAAGGAGGTAAGAATGAGCCAGAAAATTGCATATGTGACCGGTGGCATGGGCGGCATCGGTACGGCGATCTGCCAGCGTCTGCACAAGGAAGGTTTCAAGGTTATCGCGGGCTGCGGCCCGACGCGCGACTACGGCAAGTGGCTGGGCGAGCAGAAGGCCCAGGGCTACACCTTTCATGTATCGGTCGGCAACGTCGGCGACTGGAACTCCACCGTCGAAGCCTTCAGCAAGGCCAAGACCGAACACGGCTCCATCGACGTGCTGGTCAACAACGCCGGCATCACGCGCGATCGCATGTTCCTGAAAATGACGCGCGAGGATTGGGATGCGGTGATCGAAACCAACCTGAACTCCATGTTCAACGTCACCAAGCAGGTCGTGAGCGACATGGTGGAAAGGGGCTGGGGGCGCATCATCAACATCAGCTCGGTCAACGGCGAAAAGGGCCAGGCCGGCCAGACCAACTACTCGGCCGCGAAAGCCGGCATGCACGGCTTCACGATGGCGCTCGCGCAGGAACTGGCGACCAAGGGCGTGACGGTGAACACGGTGAGCCCGGGCTACATCGGAACCGACATGGTCAAGGCGATCCGCGCGGACGTGCTGGAAAAGATCGTCGCCACCATTCCCGTCAAGCGCCTGGGCGAGCCCAGCGAAATCGCCTCCATCATCGCCTGGCTGGCCTCGGAAGAAGGCGGCTATTCCACCGGCGCCGACTTCTCGGTCAATGGTGGGTTGCATATGGGGTAAGTCGATTTGCGAGGGAGAGGGGCCCCGCTTGCGGGGATCGACCCGCAAATCGACTTACAGCTTCACCGGGCCTCGATGGCCCGGTGAAGCAGCAAACGCTCGAATCGCCAACGTCCATCGAAGCGAATTCCCCCGCTTGCGGGGATCGACCCTCAAATCGACTTACAACTTCGCCGGCCTCGATGGCCGAGCCAGCCGGCCCCGGCGCCGAGAAGCACCACAAGGAAGGCCCGCCAAAGCGGGCCTTCTTCTTTGTTGTGCGAACTTTTGCTTCATGGGGTCTTCGAGGCCGAATGAAGCAAGTAGCCGATTTCGTGGTCGATCCCCGCGCGCGGGGCCCCTCGCCCTTCCGAAATCGACTACTCCACCAGGTCCTCGATGACCAGGTGCCGGTACTTCTGCCCGTAGGAAATCGGGAAATTCTTCAGCACATCCATGATGTGCTCGGTCTCTGCCGCGGACGGCGCGCGGATCATGAGGGCATGGTGGCCCTGGCCGGCCAGCTCGGAGAAATGGCGCACGGTGTCGGCTTCCGTTCCGGCCGAGGGCAGCGGTTCCTCCGAGTCGTCCACGGTGCGCGCGATCGTCTGCCCGATGTCCGTCGGCGTGAGCAGCGAAATCTTTTCCCCCGTAAATCCGCTCTCCTCCAATGCGCGCTCGGCGTCACGCGCATCCTTTTCGGTGGGAAACATGATGAACATATAGCCGGTCGGGTAGAACACCCCCCGCAGGGTCAGCATGCTCGGTTCCAGCGCAAAAGCCTTCATGGCGGCTCCTTCCACGATCCTGGGCGACTCATTAGCGCGCAAAAGCACCGCCTGGGCTGTAAGCCGCTGTTTCAAGGATTTGTAGGACGCGCCGCCACGCCTTTGGACGGCCGGACGGCGCCGGGGTCAGCGCGGCTCGCGCGGGCCGCTTTTTGCCATCCTGATGATCTGAAGCGCCCTGCGCACCCGCTCAGCCAGGGATTTCGGCGGCCTGCGTTCGCCGTATTGATCGGCCGCGAACAGCTCTCCGGGCCTCGATGCCAGCGAATCGTGCAGGTAGGGCAGGACGCTGCCCGCGCCTTCCCCGGTGCGTTGCCCTGGGCTGTTCAACTCCCGTTTGCCTTCGCCGTCATTGGATGAGCTTGAGGTCGGCATGTGCCGATCTTACGAAAGCTCATCAGTTGATGCAGCAACGAATGAGAAACCGAACGTGATCCGCCCTTACAAATGCCCATCCGGCGCGCAAGGACGAGCGTCGAATCGCTGGCGTTCGAACTCTCGCAAGTACGCCATCAGGCTTTCGGATCCCTGGCCGGTCAGGCCATGGCTGCAGGCCGGTGCAATTTCCACCTCGTGGCCTTCGAGTCGTTCTGTCGCGGACAGCGGCTTCCTCGGAGCTCCTGCCGGCTGGCCGGGCATCGAGTTCCCGCACGGCGAAGCCGCGTCTTGCACGCCGAGGTCGGGCTGTACTCGACCACACGCCGGTTTCGCCGGGTTCGCCCGCATCAACACGCCACCACGTTGACGGCCAGACCTCCGCGCGAGGTCTCCTTGTACTTGGCCTTCATGTCGGCGCCGGTTTCGCGCATGGTTTTGATGACCTTGTCTAGCGAGACCTTGTGCGTGCCGTCGCCGCG
>DATMBW010000074.1:0-3835 GCA_035559095.1 Ramlibacter sp. | reverse complement strand
GGCAAGCACCGCAAGCTGATGCCCACGGCCCTGGAGCGCCTGGTCTGGGGCTTCGGCGACGGCTCCACGCTCGCCGCCGTGGACACGCCGTACGGCAAACTCGGCGCCGTCATCTGCTGGGAAAACTACATGCCGGCGCTGCGCCTGGCGATGTACCAGCAGCGCGTCGCGCTCTACTGCGCGCCCACCGCCGACGACCGCGACAGCTGGGCCTCCACCATGCAGCACGTCGCGCTGGAAGGGCGCTGTTTCGTGCTGTCGGCCTGCCAGCACCTGCGCCGTTCGCAGTTTCCCGCCGGCCAGATGAACAACCGCCTGCCCGAGGCGCCCGACACCGTGCTCATGCGCGGCGGCAGCATGATCATCGATCCGCTGGGCAGAGTGCTGGCCGGCCCGGTCTACAACGAAGACGCGCTGCTCACGGCCGAGCTCGACCTGTCGCTGGTGCCGATGGCGCAGATGGATTTCGACGCCGTGGGCCACTACGCGCGGCCGGATGTGTTCTCGCTGCGCGTCAACACGGCGCCGCAGCACGCGGTGACGCTGGACGACGGGCGGGCAGACGCCCATGGATGAGCCAGCCTCTTGCATCGCGTGGAATGCGGCGCGGCATGTCTTTGCTATGCTCGACCGCCATCCTCCCCATTTCCTTCGTGCCGCCGAACCGCAGCGAGCTCCAGGTCAGGCACAAGGCGATGAAGGCCGGCGCGTGTCGCTTTGATTGAGGTCCGTCCATGCAAACACCCGTCAACACATTCAAGCAGGCGCTGCGGGAGAAGCGCGCCCAGATCGGCCTGTGGGTCGGGCTGGCCGACCACTACAGCGCGGAGATCTGCGCGGGCGCCGGCTTCGACTGGCTGTTGCTGGACGGCGAGCATGCGCCCAACGACCTGCGCACCCTGCTGCAGCAGGCGCAGGTGATCGCAGCCTATCCGGCGACGCACGCGATCGCGCGCGTGCCCGTGGGCCACGGCCATGTCGGCACCGCGCTGGTCAAGCAGTACCTGGACCTGGGCATCCAGACCTTGTTGGTGCCCATGGTCGACACCGCGCAGCAGGCGGCCGACCTGGTGCGCGCCATGCGCTACCCACCTGATGGCATCCGCGGCATGGGCGGGGCGCGGGCATCGCGCTGGGGCCGCTATCCGAACTACGCCAGGGAAGCCAACGCCCAGGTCTGCCTGCTGGTGCAGGCGGAAACACGCCAGGCGCTGGCCAACCTGGATGCGATCGCCGCCACCGACGGCGTCGACGGCGTCTTCATCGGCCCGGCGGACCTGTCGGCTTCGCTCGGCCACGTCGCCAACCCCGGCCACCCGCAGGTGCGGGCTGCGATCGATGATGCGATCAAACGCATCACCGGCGCCGGCAAGGCCGCCGGCATCATCACCACCGACGACGCCCTGGCACGCCACTACCTGGAGCTTGGCGCCACCTTCGTGGCCGTGGGCCTGGACAACAACCTGCTGGCGCGCGCGACCAGCCAGCTCGCGGCGAGATTCAAGTCCGGGGCCGCGACACCGGCGGAAAAAGCGAACTGATCCCATGAAAGTCTGCATCTACGGCGCCGGCGCCATCGGCGGCTGGCTGGGCGTGAAGCTGGCGCGCGCCGGCTGCGAGGTCAGCGTCGTGGCGCGCGGCGCGACGCTGGAGGCCCTGCAGACGCACGGCCTGCGGCTGCGGGACGGCAGCGAGATTCTCTCGTCACCCGTGCGCGCCAGTGCGAATCCCGCCGAGCTCGGTCCGCAGGACCTGATCGTCGTCGCCGTGAAGGCGCCGGCGATGGCCGAAGTGGCAACGTCGATCGCACCTTTGATCGCTGAGAAGACCATGGTGCTGACCGCCATGAACGGCGTGCCGTGGTGGTTCTTCGAGGGCTTCGGCGGCCCGCACGCCGGAACCCGCCTGCGATCGATCGACCCCGACGGCAGCATCGCCCAAGCCGTTCCCGCGCAGCACATCATCGGCTGCGTCGTGCACGCGAGTTGCTCGCTCGAGGGCCCGGGTTTCGTTCACCATCACTTCGGCAACAAGCTGATCGTGGGTGAACCCTCCGGCCAAGAGACGCCGCGCGTGCGCGAGCTGGCCGCGCTGCTGGAAAGGGCCGGCTTCGAGACCGTGCTGTCCGAGCAGATCCAGAAGGACGCGTGGTACAAGCTGTGGGGCAATATGACCGTGAACCCGGTCAGCGCCATCACCGGCGCCACCACCGACCGCATCCTCGACGACGAACTGGTGCGCGGCTTCATCGGCCGGGTCATGCTGGAAGCCAGGGAGATCGGCGCGCGAATCGGCATTCCGATCGACCAGCAGCCCGAAGACCGGCACCAGGTCACGCGCAAGCTGGGCGCCTTCAAGACCTCGATGCTGCAGGACGTCGAGGCCGGCAAGCCGGTGGAACTCGATGCCCTGGTAACGGTGGTCAAGGAACTGGGCGAATTGACCGGTGTGGCGACGCCGTTCACCGACGCGCTGCTGGGGCTGGCGCGCCTGCACGCGCGGATGCGCGGCCTCTATTGATGGCGGCCCCCGCCAAGGCCATCAGCGGCACCGCTTTCGCCACGCTGCTGCTGATCGCGCTCGTCATGGGCGCCAACCACGTGGCAGCGCGCATCGCCTTCAACAACGGCGTCGATGTGGCGACGGCCGTGGTGTTCCGCAGCGGCGTCACCGCGCTGGTGCTCGTCCTGCTGCTGCGCCTGCAAGGGGCGCGGGTGCGCTTCACGCCGCGCCACTGGCAGATGCTCCCGGTCATCGGGCTGTTGGTGGGAGTCCAGAGCCTTTGCATCTATTCGTCGGTGGCGCGTTTGCCGGTGGCGCTGGCGCTGCTCGCATTCAACACCTACCCGATCTGGACCGCGATGTGGTCCTGGCTGATCTACAGGCATCGCCCGGAGCGCGCCATGCTGATTGCCATGCCGGTCATCCTGGTGGGGCTTGCATTGGCACTTGACGTATTCGGCGCGGCTTCGGGGCTGGGTGCCGCCGGGCAGTGGGTCCGGATCGGGTCCGGCGTCGCGTTCGCGCTCGCGGCTGCCGGGACCTTCGGGCTGGCGCTGGTCATCACCCAGCACGAAACCGCCGACGTCGACGGCCGGGTGCGCACCGCGGCGACGATGAGCATGGCGACGCTAGTCGCCCTGGCCACCGTCGCTGTGCAGGGCGGCTTTCACCTGCCTGCCGCCACCGCGGGCTGGTGGGGCCTGGCGGCGCTCACGTTTCTCTACGGCACGGGCTTCACCATCATGTTCACCGTGCTCCCCAAGCTCGGTGTGGTCGGCAATTCCGCGATCATGAACGTCGAACCGGTGTTCGCGCTGGCACTGGCCTGGCTGATACTGGGCCAGGCCATCGCGCCGGTGCAGGTGGGCGGCGCCTTGATCGTCGTGGGCGCAGTGATGGCTCTGGGCATGCGCAGGCGGTAGGAGTGTGCGCGGCACAAGCTGAGTGACGCTCGTCAGCGCGTCGCGGCAGGCGGTACCCGGCTGGGCCTCACAACGTTTGGTCATGGCAGACGCCGTCGGCAAAGGCGGGGCCGGGCAGGCCGCGGGGCGGGCGCGCTTGCGCGCTTCGTAATCTGACTCGTCGCGGCTGTCTGAACGGAGGGCCCTTCAAGGCCCGCAGTGAGTTTCGCGGCGCCGACCCTGGACCGAGCAGCGCAGCGGAGTCGGCGCGCAAGCGCCGACCGCAACAGCGTGAGTCCCCGCCGGGTACCGCCTGCCGCGACGCGCGGAGATCGAAAGCAGTCAACGCATGACAGCTTCCGCCGCGCAGCGCCTAGTGAATTCGCATGCCCGGCTGCGCGCCGGGCCAGGGGTTGAGGATGTAGATGCCG
>DATMBW010000073.1:0-3079 GCA_035559095.1 Ramlibacter sp. | reverse complement strand
GATGGACGCGCTGGTGCAGCGCATCGCCGCCCGCGAGGTGGCGCGCCAATACGTTGCGCTGGCGCACCGCGCCTGGGCGGGCGGGACGGTGCGCCATGTCGAGGCGCCGATCGGCCGCGACCCGCGCAATCGGCTGCGCATGGCGGTGGTCGAGGGCGGCAAGGCCGCGTCCACCGGGTTCGAGCTGCTGCAAAACAGCCAGGACGGCTGCTGGGTGCGTGCCACCCTGGCGACCGGCCGCACGCACCAGATTCGCGTGCACATGGCGCATATCGGGCATCCGTTGGTGGCCGACGGGCTGTATGGCGGCGCGCCGGCGGCCGGACTGGCGCGCCAGGCCCTGCATGCGCATCGCCTCGCTTTCGAGCATCCCGCGACCGGCCGGCCGCTCGAATTTCACTCTGCCTTGCCGGCCGACTTGCGCCAGGCCCTGGCACTTTGGGGCCTGCGTTACAATGAATTCGAATGGCTCACGAGCCAAGCCCCCGGCTAGGGTCGCCGAACCCGCCCTTGACCCGCGGTGGCATGCGCCGCGCAACCGGAGTTGCCAACGGCGCAGCGGTGAAATCGCCCCTGTTTAGCCTTTGATTTGCGCGCCGTATGGCGCCTTTTCCCGGATCGGCAAGACCATGAATACGACGGATGCCATGCGCGTCCTCGAAACCGCCTTGATATGCTCGCAGCAGCCTTTGCCGGTGCGCGAGCTGCGTGTCCTGTTCAATGACGAGCTGGGCGCGGACACCATCAAGGCGTTGCTCGCGGACCTCCAGAACGAATGGGCCCAGCGCGGGGTCGAACTGGTCCACGTGGCCAGCGGCTGGCGCTTCCAGAGCCGGCCCCATATGCGCGAGTACCTCGACCGCCTGCATCCGGAAAAGCCCCCCAAGTACACCCGTGCGGTGCTGGAGACCCTGGCCATCATCGCCTATCGCCAGCCCGTGACGCGCGGCGACATGGAAGACATCCGCGGCGTCACGATCAACGCGCTGATCCTCAAGCAGCTGGAAGACCGCGGCTGGGTCGAAGTGATCGGACACCGCGAGACCGCCGGGCGCCCCGCCCTGTTTGCGACCACCCGCCAGTTCCTGGACGACCTGGGCCTGGATTCGCTGGACCAGTTGCCGGTGCTGGACAGCCCGGCGCAGCAGGTCCATCTGCTCGCTTCGCTGGGCACAGCCGGCGACCAGCCCGACCTGGCGATTGAAAGCCAGGCCGGCCAGGACGGCCAGGAGGCGGCCGCGCCGGCTGCCGCCGCGGCGGACCAACCTGCCCATGAGGGCGCCGCCGACGATACGGCACAAGCTGTCGAGACATGAACATGAACGAACCCCTGCCTGGCGCGGTGTCGCTGCCGACCGCCGAAGAGATGGATGAAAAACCGGCCCCGGCTGCGGCAGTCAGCGTCGCGGCGCGGGGCGGGGCCGACCCCGAGGTCGAGGTAGAAGAAGAACCCTGGGACGACCGTGACGGCGACGGCGACGGCGATGATGACGAGCGCGACCGCGAGCGCTCCGTCCAGGCGCGAGCCAAGGCCGAACCGACAGTGCCCATCCGCTTCGCCGACGTGGTCTCCGGCCAGTTCGACGCCGAAGTGGAAAGTGCCGAGGTCGCGCCGCCCAAGCGGGTGCTCTTGCCACAGGCCGAAACGCCCAAGCTGCACAAGGTGCTGGCGCAGGCCGGGCTGGGTTCGCGCCTGGAAATGGAGCAGCTCATCATGGAAGGCCGGATCTCGGTCAACAACGAGCCCGCCCACATCGGCCAGCGCATCCAGTTCGGAGACCAGATCAAGGTCAACGGCAAACCCATCCGCTTTCGCATCGCCGCCCCGCCGGCACGGGTGATCGCGTACCACAAGCCGGTGGGTGAAGTCGTCACGAACGACGACCCACAGAACCGGCCCACGGTGTTTCGAAAACTGCCCAGGCTGGCCCAGGGCAAATGGCAGTCGGTGGGCCGGCTGGACCTCAATACCGAGGGCCTGCTGCTGTTCACGAGCTCGGGCGAGCTGGCCAACAAGCTCATGCACCCGCGTTTCGGGCTGGAACGCGAGTACGCGGTGCGGGTCCTGGGCGCCCTGAGCAATGAGGAAAAGCAGCGCCTGCTCGACGGCGTCGACCTCGAGGACGGGCGCGGGCAGTTCGGCTCGATCGAGGACGGCGGCGGCGAAGGCGCGAACACCTGGTACCGCGTGACGATTTCCGAAGGCCGCAATCGCGAGGTTCGCCGGTTGTTCGAGGCGCTGGGCCATGCCGTCAGCCGCCTGATCCGCATCCGGTACGGCGCCATGATGCTGCCGCGCGGCCTCAAGCGCGGCGCCTGGATGGAACTCGACGAGCGCGACATTCGCGCACTGATGCAGGCCGCCGGCCCCAACGGCGGCGCGCGCGCGGCGCAGAGCGAGCGCGAGGGCGATGGGGAGCCGGGCCCCGGAGGCGGCGGCAAGGGCGGGCGCAACCGCCGCCGGGGCAACCGCAACGGCGCGCGCGGCAACAACAACGCCGATGCGCCGCCGCGCGGCCAGGGCCAGGGCGGCCAGGGCGGCCAGGCCGGGCAGGGCGGCAAGGCCGGCGGCCAGCAGCGGCGCAAGGACCGCGGCGACCGCGCGGATCGTGCCGAGCGTCAGGGCGGCAATGCACAGCCCGACCCGATGAAGACCTCCTTTGGCTACATCGGGGCCGACAGCTTCACCCGCCAGCGCCAAGGGCAGGGCCAGGGACTGGGCCAGGGGGGCCGGCGCCGTGGTGGCGGCGGCGGGTCGGGGGGCGGTGGCTCGGGCGGCGGGCAACGCCGCGGCGGGCGCGGCCGATGAGATGAATGACAAATGACGGATGACGAATGAGCCTTCCGTCATTTGTCATTGTGCGCGCCGTTGAGCTTTGAAACGCATGACGAATGACCCCGCGTCATTCGTCATTGAAGCGAAGCCGAAGTCATTTATCACGCGCGACCAGCTAAAATTCAAGGCTTTGCCGAACTTTCGAAGGCGGCGAAACCCCAAAAACTTCAAGCTCAGGAAAAATTCCAGATGGCTATCGAACGCACCCTCTCCATCATCAAGCCCGACGCCGTGGCGAAGAAC
>DATMBW010000072.1:0-3330 GCA_035559095.1 Ramlibacter sp. | reverse complement strand
TGTACGACTACCTCGACAGCACCGCCTTCTACAGCAGCCCGGTCGCGCGCGACTGCCGTTCGCTGATGAACGTGCCGTTCAAGCTGAAGGACGACAGCCTCGACGGCGCGTTCCTGAAAGGCGCCGAAGCCGCCGGCATGCTGCAGCTGAAGGGCCATCGCTCGGTGGGCGGCATGCGCGCTTCGATCTACAACGCCATGCCGATCGAAGGCGTGAAGGCGTTGGTGGCGTACATGAAGGAATTCGAGGCACAGCATGGCTAGGCCGTTCAAGATCCTGGTGCTCAACCAGATTTCCGCCAACGGCCTGGGGCGCCTGCCCGCGGAACATTACGTCGCCGCCAAGGACATCGCGGATCCGGACGCGGTGCTGGTGCGTTCGGCCGACATGCACAAGGCCGAGATCCCCGCCACGGTCAAGGCCATCGGCCGCGCCGGCGCGGGCACCAACAACATTCCGGTGAAAGCGATGAGTGCGCGCGGCGTGCCCGTGTTCAATGCGCCGGGCGCGAACGCCAACGCCGTCAAGGAGCTGGTGCTCGCCGGGATGCTGATGGCCGCGCGCAACCTCGCCCCGGCGCAACGCTTCGTCGAGAAGCTGGATCCGGCATCCCCCGACCTCGACAAGACCGTCGAGGACGGCAAGAAGAACTTCGCCGGGTTCGAGCTCGCCGGCCAGACGCTCGGCGTGATCGGCCTTGGCAAGATCGGATGCCTGGTGGCCGACGCGGCGATCAAGCTGGGCATGAACGTGCTGGGCTATGACCCGGAGATCACCGTCGACGCCGCCTGGAGCCTGCCGGCGCAGGTCAAGAAGGCCGGCAGCGTGGCCGACGTGCTGAAGAACGCGAACTTCGTCACCCTGCACGTGCCGCTGGTGGACAGCACGCGCGACCTGATCAGCGACGGCAATGTGGCACTGGTCAGGAAGGGGACGGTGCTGCTCAACTTTTCCCGCGAAGGCGTGGTGAATGCTGCTGCCGTCGTGGCGGCGCTGGACAGCGGGCAGCTGGGCTGGTATGTCTGCGACTTCCCGAGCGGCAAGGTCCTGCGGCACGCCAAGGTCGTGGCCCTGCCGCACCTGGGCGCGTCCACGCGCGAGGCGGAGGAGAACTGCGCGGTCATGGTGGCTGACCAGCTGCGCGACTACCTGGAGCACGGCAACGTCACCAACGCGGTGAACTTTCCGAACGTGAGCATGGAGCGCGAATCGCGTTTCCGGGTAGCCATCGCCAACGCCAACGTGCCCAATATGCTGGGCCAGATCTCGACGGCGATGGCGCATGCGGGCCTGAATATCCACAACATGGTGAACAAGTCGCGCGGCGACATGGCGTACACCCTGGTGGACGTGGACAGCCCCGTCGGCGATTCCGTGATCGCGGCGCTCAAGGCCATCGAGGGTGTGCTGGCCGTGCGCTACCTGCCGCAGGCCGAGACATGATGCGCTCAGCCCACGCCGTGGCCGCCGGCGGCGGGCTGTAACGTAAACCGGAACGCCGCCCCGCGGTTCGGGGCGCCTTCGGCCCAGACGCGCCCGCCGTGCTTGAGCACGATACGGCGCACGATGCTCAAGCCGATGCCGCTGCCCTCGAATTCGCTCGGAGTGTGCAGCCGCTGGAACGGGGCGAACAGCTTGCCTGCATAGTCCATGTCGAACCCGGCACCGTTGTCGCGCACGCAATAAACCGTTTCGCCGCCATCCCCGTCGGTGCCGACCTCGATCGACGGGTGGCCGGTGCGCGAGGTGAACTTCCAGGCATTGCCGATCAGGTTTTCCAGCAGGATGCGCAGCAGCCCGGGGTCGGCGTCCACCATCAGTGCCGGCTGGATCGTGACCGCGACTTCCCGGTCTCGATGGGCCGCGCGCAAGGCGTCGACCACTTGAAGCGACATCGTGCTCAGGGAAACCCGGGACCGCCGCATCTCGTGCCGCGACACGCGCGACAGGCTCAACAGGTCGTCGGTCAAGTGGCCCATCCGATCAGCGGCGGCGAGCACTCGTTTGAGCATGGCCATGCCGGACTCGTCCAGCGTCTTGAGCTGGTACTTCTGCAGCACGGTGCCGGCGAAACCCGAGATCGCCCCAAGCGGCGCGCGCAAGTCGTGCGACACCGAATAGCTGAAGGTCCGCAATTCGTCGTTGGCGGTCATCAGCTCCAGGGTTCGCGCCTGGATGCGGTTCTCCAGGTCCGCATTGAGGTGCTTCAGTTCTTCTTCCGAATGCCTGCGCAGGGCGTCCTGTTCCGCGTGTTCCAGCCCGAAGGAAACGCCGCCTCCCACCTCGGCAACAAGGTCCAGGTAAGCGCCGTCGAAATAGTTCTTGTCAGCAGCGAACACCGCCAGGACGCCCACGATGTCGGCGCCCACCCGCACGGGGCACGCCGCGGTAGAGCGCAAGCCGGCCTGCAGCAGACTCTGGGCAAGGCGTCCGACGGTCGGATCGGTCGCGATGTCGTTGCAGACGTACAGGCCCCCAGCCTGCAGCGCCATTTCAACGGGTCCTTGCGTCGGCCGCCTGGCGTTGAAGGGCGCCCCGATGTCCGCTCCCGCCGGCCCACCCCCGCACGATGCGACGGGGATCACCGTGCCGGCGACAGCGTCCACCAGGCCGACCCACGCCAAGGCGAATCCGCCGTTTTCAACCATCACGCGGCACACGGCGTCCAGGAATTCCTCGCGGCTGGTCATGTGCACGATGGCGTGATTCATGCCGCTGAGGATGGCGTGCCTGCGGCCCAGGCGCTCGAGCCTGCGCTGGGACGCGTCGAGTTCGGCGACGCGCTGTTCGAGTTGCGCGCTCCTGGTTTCCAGCTTTCTGACCAGCACCTGGTTGTAAAGCTTCAAGGTCACGTCGCTCTCGGCGGGGCCATGCGGCTGCACCTGTTCGTGGGTCGATGTCACCTTCAGCATGGTCCGCCGTACGCATTCCATGAACTCCTGCGGCTCGGCGGGCTTGACCAGGAACGCGTCCGCGCCCAGCTGAAGCGCCAGTTCCTCGTCCTTGGGCTCCGTGTATGTGGCGGTGTAGACGATGACGGGGATGTTCCGCAGCGCGGCCTGGCTCTTCCATTCCCGAAGCAGGGTATAGCCGTCCATCTCCGGCATCAGGAGATCGGTGACCACGAGGTCCGGCTGCGCGAGCCGGGCCCGCGCCATCGCCTCGACGCCCTGGCTGGCTTCCTCGACCTCGAAGCCGTGGCCCTGCATCAACGTGCGCAACATGTAGCGGTTGTCGGCCCGGTCGTCGACGATCAGCACGCGCGTCATGGTGCGGCTCCATCGCGCCCGGCCCTGGCGAAAGCCTCGACGTCCGGCACGAAGTTGTCGG
>DATMBW010000071.1:0-5433 GCA_035559095.1 Ramlibacter sp. | reverse complement strand
GGGCGCGGCGTCGGCCAGCGTGCGCGAAACCGTCGATGGGCTGACCCAGACGGTGGTCCGCGCGCTGGTGCGTTCGCGCCCCGGCGGCGGCACGTTCCACATCGAGGACGTGCAGGACCAGGTCGAACTGGGCTTGATGCGCGGCGGCCTTCACGAGATCGCGCGTGCTTACGTGCTGTACCGCGAGCGCCGCGCGCAGGAGCGCGCCAGGCAGGCACTGCAGGAAGCGCCCGCGCCGCAGATCCCGCATGTGATCGACGGCGGCCGGCGCGTTGCGCTCGACCTGGAAAAATTAAAGGGCCTGATCGAATCGGCCTGCGAAGGCCTGGGCGGCGACGTCAGGCCGGACCCGATCCTGGCCGAGACCATGCGCAACCTGTACGACGGCGTGCCGATGGACGAGGTCTACAAGGCTTGCATCCTGGCGGCGCGCACGCTGATCGAAAAAGACCCCGACTACACCTATGCCACGGCCCGCCTGCTGCTGCATACCATCTTCAAGGAGGTGCTGGGCCGCGACCTGCCGCCATCGGAAATGGCGCAAAGCTACCCCGGCTACTTTGCCGGCTTCATCAGGAACGGCGTGCACAACGAGCTGCTGGACGAGCGTCTGCTGCAGTACGACCTGACACGGCTGGGCGCCGCCTTGGATGCCGGGCGCGACCTGAAGTTCGACTACCTGGGGCTGCAGACGCTTTACGACCGCTACTTCCTGCACGTGCGCAAGACCCGGATCGAGCTGCCCCAGGCGTTCTTCATGCGCGTGGCGATGGGGCTGGCCCTGAACGAGGTCGACCGGGAGGCGCGGGCCATCGAGTTCTACGAAGTACTGTCGAGCTTCGACTTCATGTCCAGCACGCCCACTCTGTTCAATAGCGGCACGCTGCGCTCCCAGCTGTCCTCGTGCTATCTCACCACGGTGCCGGACGACCTGGACGGCATCTACGAGTCGATCAAGGAAAACGCGCTGCTGTCGAAATTCGCCGGCGGGCTGGGCAACGACTGGACCCGGGTGCGGGCGCTCGGCTCGCATATCAAGGGCACCAATGGCGAATCGCAGGGGGTGGTGCCGTTCCTGAAAGTGGTGAACGACACGGCCGTGGCCGTCAACCAGGGCGGCAAGCGCAAGGGCGCCGTCTGCACCTACCTGGAGACGTGGCACCTGGACGTCGAGGAGTTCCTGGAGCTGCGCAAGAACACCGGTGACGACCGCCGCCGCACGCACGACATGAACACCGCCAACTGGGTTCCCGACCTGTTCATGCGCCGGGTGATGGAAAAGGGCGAGTGGACCCTGTTCTCGCCGTCCGATGTGCCGGATTTGCACGACAAGTTCGGCGTCGAATTCGAAAAAGCCTATGTCGCCTACGAGGAAAAGGCCCGGCGCGGCGAAATCAGGCCAACCCGCAGCGTGCCCGCCACCGACCTGTGGCGCAAGATTCTGAGCATGCTGTTCGAGACCGGCCACCCCTGGATCACCTTCAAGGACGCCTGCAACGTGCGCTCGCCCCAGCAGCACGCCGGCGTGGTGCATTCGTCCAACCTGTGCACCGAGATCACCCTGAACACCAGCGACACGGAAACGGCGGTCTGCAACCTGGGCTCGGTCAATCTCCTGAACCACCTGAAAGACGTGCCGGCCGGCACCTCCAGGGTGCTGGACCAGGACAAGCTCAAGCGCACCATCACGACGGCGATGCGCATGCTCGACAACGTGATCGACATCAACTACTACGCCGTCAAGAAAGCGCGCGACGCCAATCTGCGGCACCGGCCAGTCGGTCTGGGGGTGATGGGGTTCCAGGACGCGCTGTACGAATTGCGCATCCCCTACGCATCGCGCGAGGCCGTCGACTTCGCCGACCGGTCGATGGAATCGGTCTGCTACCACGCCTACTGGGCTTCGACCGAACTGGCGCGCGAGCGCGGCAAATACTCCAGCTACCGGGGCTCGCTGTGGGAACAGGGAATCCTGCCGCTGGACACCCTCGATCTGCTGGAGCGGCAGCGCGGCGGCTACGTCGAAGTCGACCGTTCGGCGGCCCTGGACTGGGACGGGCTGCGCAGGAAGATCGCGCAGGACGGCATGCGCAACTCCAACTGCGTGGCGATCGCGCCCACGGCGACCATTTCCAACATCATCGGCGTGGACGCCTCGATCGAGCCGTGTTTCGGCAACCTGTCGGTCAAGTCCAACCTGTCGGGCGAGTTCACCGTGATCAACCATTACCTGGTGCGCGACCTCAAGCGCCTGGGACTGTGGGACGAAGTCATGGTCATGGACCTCAAGCATTTCGACGGCTCGCTGCGCCCGATCGACCGGGTGCCGCGGGAAGTCAAGGCGCTGTACGCGACGGCGTTCGAGATCGAGCCGGTCTGGCTGGTCGAGGCCGCGGCGCGGCGCCAGAAATGGATCGACCAGGCCCAGTCGCTCAATATCTATATGGCCGGCGCTTCGGGCAAGAAGCTGGACGACACCTACAAGCTGGCCTGGGTGCGCGGGCTGAAGACGACCTACTACCTGCGCACCAGCAGCGCCACGCACGCCGAGAAGTCCACCGTGCAATCGGGGCGCCTGAACGCGGTGTCGACGGGCGCGGCGCAAGGCGCGATGAGCTCGCTGGACGCGGTGGCGGCGACTGCCGTATCGCGAATGGACGCGGCGGTGGCGGCGACCGACATCAAGTTCTGCGCGATCGACGATCCCGGCTGCGAGGCATGCCAGTGAACGGACGCGCGACGGGCCGTTGCACGCGAAGCCGGCCGCGCGTTCAAGCGCGGGAAGATCTTCAAGCCCGCGATCGGTTGAAGAAATCTGTCGGTGTTCTCTGACAGAACGCCGATGCAATTGAGCAACACAATCGGGTAGTGATGTGAACGGACACTTTGCATTTCGCATCACTACTCACATAATCCGTGCATTGGAAAACTTATGTTGACCTGGGACGAAGAAGTCAAGCCCACATCGCCAGCATTGACCAGCGGTTCTTTTGCGAACCGTGAGGTGGATCACTCACCTCTTTCGAAAGCTCACTTCTCCTGCGCTGATTCCCACTCCGCCGTGCGCACGCTTGACGACGCCGCACTGGCCGCGCCGGCGCGCACGCCGGCTGCCGCGCAAGTCGCCGGGGCGCCAACGGACACGCGGCACCGCGTCAACGCCGCCGACAAGCGCATCATCAACGGCCAGACCGACGTCAACCAGCTGGTCCCGTTCAAGTACAAGTGGGCCTGGGAGAAATACCTGGCCGCCTGCTCCAATCACTGGATGCCGCAGGAAGTGAACATGACGCGCGACATCGCGTTGTGGAAGGCTCCCAACGGCCTGACCGAGGATGAGCGGCGCATTATCAAGCGCAACCTCGGGTTCTTCGTCACCGCTGATTCGCTGGCCGCCAACAATATCGTGCTGGGCACCTACCGCCACATCACGGCGCCGGAATGCCGGCAGTACCTGTTGCGCCAGGCCTTCGAAGAGGCGATCCACACGCATGCCTACCAGTACATCGTTGAGTCGCTCGGACTGGACGAGTCCGAGATTTTCAACGCCTACCACGAAATCCCGTCGATCCGGGACAAAGACCAGTTCCTGATCCCCTTCATCGAGGCAATCATGGACCCCCGGTTCCAGACCGGCACGCCGGAGGCCGACCAGAAGCTGCTGAAGTCGCTGATCGTTTTCGCCTGTCTGATGGAGGGCCTGTTCTTCTACGTCGGCTTTACCCAGATCCTGGCGCTGGGCCGGCAGAACAAGATGACGGGCGCCGCCGAGCAGTACCAGTACATCCTGCGCGACGAGTCGATGCACTGCAACTTCGGCATCGACCTGATCAACCAGCTCAAGCTCGAAAATCCGCATCTGTGGACTTCGCAGTTCAAGGCCGAGATCAAGGTGCTGTTCGCCAAGGCCGTCGAACTCGAATACCGATATGCCGAGGACACCATGCCGCGCGGCGTGCTCGGCCTCAACGCTTCCATGTTCAAGGGCTATCTGCGCCACATCGCGAACCGCCGCGCCACGCAGATCGGCCTGGAAACGCTCTACCCCAACGAGGAAAACCCGTTTCCGTGGATGAGCGAAATGATTGACCTGAAGAAAGAGCGCAATTTCTTCGAGACGCGAGTCATCGAATACCAGACGGGTGGCGCCCTTTCCTGGGATTGAGCTTCGATGAGTTGAGATTCGCGCGGGTGGCGACCATGCCCCAAGAAGCATGGCGCGACCTGCGCACCGGTGTTCATGGAGCTGGGCTTTCACGCCCAACTTCATGAATCGCTTCATGCAACCAACAAGCATGGAGCGCTTCTTTGGTTGATATTTGATCAACTTGAACAGGAGATAGTTATGGCAACTGCAAAGAAACCGGCCGCCAAGAAGGCCGCAGCGAAAAGACCGGCCGCCAAGAAGTCCGCGGCCAAGAAGGCACCTGCGAAAAAGGTAGCCGCCAAGAAGGCGCCGGCGAAGAAGGCCGCCGCGAAGCGCCCGGCCGCGAAGAAGTCCGCGGCCAAGAAGGCGCCGGCGAAGAAGGCCGCTGCGAAGAAGTCCGCAGCCAAAAAGGCGCCGGCGAAGAAGGCCGCCGCGAAGAAGTCCGCGGCCAAGAAGTCCACCGCCAGGAAGCCCGCAGCGAAGAAGCGGCCAGCGGCTAAGAAGGCAGCGAAGAAGCCCGCTGCGAAGAAAGCAGCGAAAAAACCCGCTGCCAAACCGGTAGCCAAGGCAGCTCCTGCCCCGGCTGCGCCTGCGGCTCAGACCACTCTGAACCCGCAAGCGGCCTGGCCGTTCCCGACAGCCAGCAAGCCGTAAGGCAAAGCGGTTCGTCCGCTTCAGGCCCGGCACCGCAAGGTGCCGGGCTTTTTCATTTGCGGTGGGCCCGCCGCCGGCGGTCATGCCGCCGGCCCCTTGTGTTCCTAGCGTTCCCCCGCCACCAAGGCCATGCGACGGCGCAGCCGCTGCGCCTCTTCCACGGCGCCGGCCTGTTCCGCGCGCGCCGCCTGAACCCCGAGCCACGCGAGCAGCGGGCGGCGCCAACCCTGGGCGGAAGCCGTTTCCGCCGCCAGCGCGAGCACTTCAGGGTTGGCCCGGCCGGTGCGAAACAGGACGCCGGCCGCGACCAGCCGCGACAGCGGGTCGTCGATGGCCTGGATGGCGGCCGCGCCGCCGGTGTCCGCCGCCGTGGCGCGATGCTGCGGCGGCAGCAGGGCAACGTCCGGTGGCGCGATCCGGCCGGCCAGATAGTCGGCATAGGCGCGCTCGGGCGGCGGGCAATCGGCGCGCAGCCGCTCGAAGCCGTCGCAGGCTTCGAGCTGCAGGCTGGCCACACGCACGGCGCAGCGGGTCAACTCGGCCCGGGCGACCAGCGCCGGCTGACCGGTGCTTTCCAGTTCGCTGCGCGCGCGCGCGAACTCGGACGCCTCGATGCGGGCGTTGCCGTTCAG
>DATMBW010000070.1:0-7703 GCA_035559095.1 Ramlibacter sp. | reverse complement strand
GCCCAGCATGATCGACCTGCCCAGCGTGGCCAAAGCGCCCCGCCAGCCCGACCAGGTGATCCAGGTGGTCATCGGCATGGACGAGGCGCTGGACCTGAAGATCGACAAGAACACATCGCGCCTTCCGCTCGAGGCGCTGGTCAAGGCGGTGGTCGAAGCCCAGGCCGGCCGGCAGCCCGGCAGCAGCGCCGTGGTCATCAGCGCGGACCGGAACGTCAAGTACGAGAGCGTGGTCAATGTGATGGCCAAGCTGCAGCAGGCCGACGTGAAACGCGTCGGGCTCGCCGTCCAGTCGACGCGGTAGCACGGCATGAACAGGCCCTGACATGGAAGCCGCCTTCGACCGCCTCGAGTTCGCCCCACCGCCGCAGCCGGGCCTGGTGCGCGCATTCGTGCTCGCGGTCATCGCGCATCTGTTGCTGATGCTGGCGCTGACCTGGGGCATCAACTGGAACCGCGAATCCCAGAACGCCGCCGCCGAAGCCGAGCTTTGGTCGAGTGTCCCCCGGCAGGCAGCCCCGCCGGAAGTGCAGCCGCCGGCGCCGGCGCCAGCACCCCCGCCGCCCGCGCCGCGCGTCGTGCCCGCGCCGCCACCGCCACCGGCACCGCGCGAAGCGGACATCGCGCTGGAACGCGAAAAGCTGAAGCAGCAGCAGGCGCAGCGAAAGCAGGAGGAACTGGAGCGGCAGAAGAAACTCGAGGCCCGCAAGCAACGTGAAGAGCTGGAACGCCAGAAGAAGCTGGAGGCGCGCAAGAAGGAAGAAGCTCTGAAGCAGCAGCAGGTGGCTGAGCAGAAGGCCGCCGATGAAAAGCTGAAGCAGAAGCAAAAGAAGGAAGAGCTCGCCAAGGCCAAGGCAAAGCAGGAAGAAGCGAAAGTCGCGCTGCTGCGCAAGGAAAACTTGGACCGAATGAAGGGGCTTGCAGGCGCGCAGGGCAGCTCCGCCTCCAAGGGTGAAGCCGTTCGATCGGCCGGCCCTTCAGACAGCTACGCGGGCCGCATCCGCGCACGCGTCAAGCCCAACATCGTGTTCACCGACGACGTCGCGGGCAACCCGATGGCCGAAGTCGAGGTGCACATGGCGCCGGACGGCACCATCACCAGCCGGCGTCTCGTGAAGTCCAGCGGCGTCAAGTCCTGGGACGAGGCGGTATTGCGCGCGGTGGACAAGACCGAGGTGCTGCCGCGCGATGTGGATGGCCGCGTGCATTCACCGCTTTTGATCGAGTTCAAGCCCAAGGGCTGAGGTTGAGCCCGGCACCGGGCTCACTGTCGGTAACCACCTTTCATGTCCTGTCCACTCGTCCTACACGTCAGTGATCCCCTGAGCGCGTAAATTCATGTGCGTTCCGGCGCTCGAGGCCGGTGAAGGGATCCCCATGAAAGCAATCCTCGCTCTGGGCGCCGCGGCCGCCCTGTCGGGCTGCGCATACTACGATCCCTACTTTTACGGCCCCGCGTACGGCGCGCCGTATGGCGGCGCGCCGTACGCCGTTGTGCCGCAGCCTTACTACTACGGCTACGGCTACGGCTGGGGCTACGGTTACGGTTACGGCTACCCTTACGGCTACCGCGGCATCGTGGTGCCCTATGGCTACAGCCGTTATGGCTATGGCGGCTACGCTTATCCCGGCTGGTACCACGCGCGCCCCTGGATCGGGCACGGGCCACATATGCATCGCCAACCGGTCGTGCGCCGTCCCGAGGCCCAGGCTCCGCGACCGGATAGCGCGGGCCCCGGCCATCACCCGTCGCGGCCGCCGCCGAGGTGACCGGCTTCATTCGCGGCTCGCCGCTTCACGAGGCGCCTGGTCCGCGCGAAACGCTCAGGCCGCTTCGTAAACGATCTGCGCCGAACCCTGGCCAGCCTGGGCCGCCCAGCTCGCCAGTGCGGCGTCGCTCGGGAAAAACCTGGCCGCATCGCCCAGTTGCAGTTCGGCCACCGCGCCGTCACGCCGCAGCGCCAGCCGCACGTTCAGGCCGCGCACCAGTTCGCCTTGTGCCGACACTTCCCGCTTGGGCGGAAACTCGCGCACCAGACGGCCGATGTCGGGCGCCCTGCCGTTGACGGCGACACGCAGGAACTTGCCGAAGCGGCAGCGTGCGGTAGCCAGGTCCCAGACCTGGTTGACGTTCAGGCGGAAGCCGCCCGCGAACCGGTCCGGCTGCAGCCGGGCCATCACGATGACGAGCTCGTCGTCTTTCAGCAGGCCGCGGTGGGCGTTGACGACGGCTTCGTCCGCCGTCGCTTCGATGGTGCCGGACTTGTCGTCCAGCTTGAACAACGCCAGCTTGCCGCGCTGGCCATTGATCACGCGAAAATCACCGACGATCCCGGCCAGCAGCTGCGGCTCGCGCGTGTCGATCAGCTCGTCGATCCGGCGCTTCGCGAATTGCCGCACCTCCAGCGCCACCTCGTCGAAGAGGTGCCCGGACAGGTAGAAGCCGATCGCGGTCTTCTCGAAAGTCAGGCGCTCCTTCACGCCCCAGGGCGTGGCGTCCACGAGCGGCGGCTCTTGCGTGCTGGCGGCGTGGGAGTCGCCCATGTCGAACAGGCCGCCCTGGTTGGCATTGGCCTGCGCCGCATTGGCGAAATCGAACGCCCGGTCGACCGAGGCGATCAGCGAGGCGCGATTGAGCTGCAGCGAATCGAACGCTCCGGCCTTGATCAAGGCCTCCACCGTGCGCTTGTTCAGCTTGGTGCGGTCCACCCGCACGCAGAAATCGTACAGGCTGCCGAACGCCCCGCCTTCCTCCCTGGCCTTGACGATGGCATCGATCGCCTGCTGCCCGGTGCCCTTGACGGCCCCCAGGCCGTAGCGGACGCTGGAATCGGAAATCGGCTCGAAGCGGTACGAGCCGCGGTTCACGTCCGGCGGCTCGAACGTGATGTCGAAGTTCTTCCCGGCATCCTCGAACAGCACCTTGAGCTTGTCGGTGTCGTCCATTTCCACCGTCATGTTGGCGCTGAAAAACTCCGCGGTGTAGTGGACCTTGAGCCACCCGGTGTGGTACGCGAGCAGCGAATACGCGGCGGCGTGCGACTTGTTGAAACCATAGCCGGCGAACTTCTCCATCAGGTCGAAGATCTCGTCGGCTTTCGCTTCGGAAATGCCCTGCTTCGCGGCGCCGGTGCGGAAGATCTGGCGGTGCTCGGCCATCTCTTCGGCCTTCTTCTTGCCCATGGCCCGCCGCAGCAGGTCGGCGCCGCCGAGCGAGTAGCCGCCCAGGATCTGCGCGGCCTGCATCACCTGCTCCTGGTAGACCATGATGCCGTAGGTTTCGGACAGCACGGGCTCGAGCAGGGGGTGCGGGTACACGACGTCCTCGCGCCCGTTCTTGCGCGCGCAAAAGCTCGGAATGTTCTCCATCGGGCCCGGGCGGAACATCGCGTTCAGCGCGATCAGGTCTTCCAGCCGGGACGGCCTGGCGTCGCGCAGCATGCCCTGCATGCCGCGGCTTTCGAACTGGAACACCGACTCGGTCTTGCCGTCGGCGAACAGCTTGTAGGTGTGCGCATCGTCCAGGGCCACGCTCTCGAACGTGAAACCCTCCTGGCCCTTGTGCCGCGCGCGGATGAACTCCTTGGCGATCTCCAGGATCGTGAGCGTGGCCAGGCCCAGGAAGTCGAACTTCACCAGGCCGGCGGCTTCCACGTCGTCCTTGTCGTACTGGCTCACCGCCGACTCGCTGCCCGGCTGCTGGTACAGCGGCGTGAAGTCGGTGAGCTTGCCCGGCGCGATCAGCACGCCGCCCGCGTGCATGCCGACATTGCGCGTGAGGCCCTCGAGTTTTTGCGCCAGCCCCAGCAGGGTCTTGACCTCGTCTTCCTTCGCGAGCCGCTCGGCCAGCAGCGGCTCCACCTTCAGCGCTTCCTCGATCGTGATGTGCTGCCCAGGCTTGTTCGGTATGAGCTTGCTGATGCCGTCGCAGAAGGTGTAGCTCATGTCGAGCACGCGGCCGACGTCCCGGATCGCGGCGCGCGCGGCCATGGTGCCGAAGGTGGCGATCTGGCTCACGGCTTCCTTGCCGTACTTTTCCTTGACATAGTCGATGACGCGGTCCCGGTTGCTCTGGCAGAAGTCGATGTCGAAGTCGGGCATCGAAACGCGCTCGGGATTCAGGAACCGTTCGAACAGCAACTTGTATTCGAGCGGATCGAGGTCGGTGATCCGAAGCGAGTACGCAACCAGCGATCCGGCGCCCGATCCGCGCCCCGGCCCCACCGGGCAGCCATGGCTCTTGGCCCAGTTGATGAAGTCGCCCACGATCAGGAAATAGCCGGGAAACCCCATCTTCAGGATCGTGTCGATCTCGAACTCCAGGCGCTGCACGTAGCGCGGCGTTTCGCTCTCGCGCCGCACCGGATCGGGATAGAGCTGCGCCAGCCGCTGCCGCAGCCCTTCGTGCGAGGCGTAACGCAGATATTCCTCGATCGGCAGCCGCCGCCCATCGACCTGCGGCGTCGGGTAGTCAGGCAGATGCGGCTTGCCCAGTTCCAGCACGAGGTTGCAGCGCTTCGCGATTTCGAGGGTGTTGGCGATGGCCGAAGGCAGATCGGCGAACAGCTGCTCCATCGCCGCCTGCGGCTTGAAGTACTGCTCGCGCGTGAACTTGCGCACACGCCGCTGGTTGCCCAGGATTTCGCCTTCGGCGATGCACACGCGCGCTTCGTGCGCCTCGTAGTCGTCCTCGCGGGTGAACTGCACCGGATGGGTCGCCACGACCGGCAGATTCAGGCGCGCGGCCAGTTGAACCGCCGCCGTCACATGCGCCTCGTCGTCGGCGCGGCCTGCCCGCTGCACTTCCAGGTAGAAGCGGTGCGGGAAAATCGACGCCAGCTCCAGCGCCATCTCGCCCGCGCGCTGGCCGTCTTGCTGTACGAGCGCCTGCCCGAGCGCGCCCGCCTGCGCGCCCGACAGCAGGATCAGCCCTTCGCCGAGCTCGCGCAACCACTCGAGCTTGCACACGCCCTGGGCCTTGACGACGTTGCGCGTCCAGGCGCGCGCCAGCAGCTCGCACAGGTTGAGATAGCCCGGCCTGTTCTGCACGAGCACCACCATGCGCGAGAGCGCAGTGGAGTCCTTGGACAGGCCTTGGAGCAGGATTTCGGTGCCGACGATGGGCTTGACGCCCGCGCTGCGCGCCGCCTTGTAGAACTTGATGGCCCCGAAGAGGTTGTTCAGGTCGGTGATGGCCAAAGCAGGCTGCTGGTCGCCAGCCGCCGCCTTGATGGTTTCGTCGATCCGATTGGTGCCGTCGACGATGGAGAACTCGGTGTGCAGGCGCAGGTGAACGAACATGGACGCATTGTAGAAAACAAGGGGAGCGCCCCGGCGAACTTACAAGACAAGCGCCGATTCATCGAACCCAGGCAAGTCCGGAATGACCGTCTTTCTTATGAAATCGGCTCGGGCGGAGCGAAGCGGGCCGGCGGCAGCGGAATGAACTCGTCGTCTCCCGGCACCTTTCCCATGCGCTGGGCTTCCCAGTCGGCGCTGGCGCGCAGGATGCGCTCCCTGTCGCTGGCCACGAAATTCCACCACATGTGGCGTGGTCCGTCGAGCGGGTCGCCACCGATCAACACGAAACGCGCGGCCCGCGCGGCGCTGACCGCCGCCGGCGCTCCAGGCTCCAGGACGGCCATGGACCAGGGCGACACGGCTTGCGCGCCGACGAACACCTCGCCCTGCACCGCATAGACGGCCAGCTCGGGCGCCAGCGCCGTCAACTCCAGCCGCCCGCCCGGCGCCAGCATCACGTCGAGGTAAAGAGTCGGGCAAAGGGTGGTCACCGGCGAAGCGGCGCCGAAAGCCTGCCCCACCAGGACCCGTACGCGCGCGTCGCCCACCTGCACCTGCGGAATCGCCGCGGACGGCGTGTGAACAAACGAGGGATCGTCCTGCTCGTGCTCGCGCGGAAGCGCGGTCCATAGCTGCAGCCCATGGCTCACATGCGCCCGGCCCCGCAGATGTTCGGGGCCACGCTCCGAATGGACGATGCCGTGGCCGGAGGTCATCCAGTTGATCGCGCCAGGCTCGATCAGCTGCTGGTTTCCCAGGCTGTCGCGGTGCATCATCGCCCCGTCGAACAGGTAGGTGACTGTCGCCAGCCCGATATGCGGATGGGGCCGCACGTCGTAGTTCGTGCCCGGCGGCACCGTGACGGGCCCGAAATGATCGAAAAAGATGAAGGGCCCCACGCTGCGCCGGCGCGCCGCGGGCAGCAGCCGCCTGACCGTGAAGCCGCCCCCCAGGTCCTTGTCGTGAGCCGCCAGTTGCAATTCGATGGCCATGCCGTTGCCTGCCTTTCCTGCCTGTGCCGCCTGCGGGGAACGGGCCGCGGTCAGGCCGGGCCGCGCTTGCCGTCGATGCTCCAGCGGCCCGCGCCGAATCCCACCAGCAGGAGCAGGCCGCCCACGATCGCGACGTTCTTGTCGAAACTGATCTTCTGCATCATCTGCTGCGCCTCGGGAACGGACCAGTACGCATGGAACATAGGCGTGATGACGGCCACGAAGATGGCCAGGCCCAAGGCGGCCCAGCGGGTCCGCCAACCCACCAGGACCAGCAGCCCGAGCCCCAGCTCGACGGCGATGGACAGGGCCGCGGCCAGCTCGGGCAGCGGCAGCCCTTTGGATGCGATGTAGCCGGCCGTGCCGGCAAAGCCGGCGATCTTGCCCCAGCCGGCGGGCACGAACAGGTAGGCGATCAGCAGGCGCCCGATCAGCGCCAGGGTATCGTGGGTAGCGGCGGTGTTGACGCCGGTATTGATGGTGGTGGTACTGCTCATGGTTTGACTCCCTGGGGTTGACGCAAGAAAACTCAGGCCTCGAGGTCGAACACCAGCACTTCGGCCTGCTTGCCGCCGGAAAGCGCCACCTGCGCCTCGTATTCGAGCATGGCGGCGTCGCCCGCCGCCAGGCGCCTGCCGTTGACTTCGATCTCGCCGCGCGCCAGTTGCACGTAGGCCTTGCGCAGCGGGTCGAGCGGCAGGCTGAAGCGCTCGCCGCCGTCGAACAGGCCGGCGTACACGCGGGCGTTCGCATGGATGAGGACCGAGCCATCGGCACTGTCGGGCGAAGCCACCAGCCGCAGGCGCCCGCGCTTGCCGCTCTCGGGAAACGTCTTCTGCTCGTAGCTCGGGGCGATGCCGGTCACGCTGGGCTCGATCCAGATCTGCAGGAAATGGGTGGTCCGGTCCGCGGCGTGGTTGAATTCGCTGTGCTGCACGCCGGCGCCGGCGCTCATGCGCTGCACGTCGCCCGGCGGAATGGCCTGGACGTTGCCCAGCGTATCCCGGTGCGCGAGTTCGCCCTCGAGGACGTAACTGATGATTTCCATGTCGCGGTGGCCATGCGTGCCGAAGCCGGTGCCGGGGGCGATGCGGTCCTCGTTGATCACCCGCAGGTTGCCGAACCCCAGGTACAGCGGGTCGTAATAGTTGGCGAACGAGAAGCTGTGGAACGACTTGAGCCAGCCGTGGTCGGCATAGCCGCGCTCCTGGGACTTGCGCAAGTTCAGCATGGCGCTCTTTCGACGGATATCGGTTCGATAGTGGCAATGTAAGGGCCCGAACGCTGTCAGCCGAGGCCTTGTTTTTGATGGCATCATTCAAAAGCATTGAATGAAGACCGCTCGACCGTGCCAACACCTCGCGAGGTGCTCACCCCCGACGCCCTGGCGCTCCTGCAGGCGGTTGCCCA
>DATMBW010000069.1:0-11166 GCA_035559095.1 Ramlibacter sp. | reverse complement strand
GCTCAACAAGGAAAAGCGCGCCGGTGTATTCAGCTGCGCGGGATGCGGCCTGCCCTTGTTCGCGTCGCGGACCAAATTCGACAGCGGCACCGGTTGGCCCAGCTTCTGGCAACCCCTGGACAACGCCGTGGACGAGGCGGTCGATCCCACGCTCGGAATGCGCCGGGTGGAAGTGCTGTGCCACCGCTGTGGCGGCCATCTGGGCCATGTGTTCGAAGACGGGCCCAAACCGACCGGCCTGCGCTACTGCATCAACGGCCTGGCGCTGAAATTCACACCCGCCTGAAGCGAAGGAGGTGCAGACATGAATCCCCAACCAATCGGCTTCCTGGCCGGCGCCGTGCGTTTCCTGTCGGACAAGGTCCCGGCGATCGCCGTGGTGCTCGCACTGGCGGCGGGCGCCTGGATGGCTACCAGCTTTGCCGCGGACAAGGCCGTCAAGCTGCCGGCTCCGGCGTTCGACGCGGCCGTGGACAGCCAGGGTCCGCGCACCGCCGTGTTTGCCGGTGGCTGCTTCTGGGGCGTGCAGGCGGTGTTCCAGCACACGCGCGGGGTGCTGAACGCCGTCTCGGGCTATGCCGGCGGAAGCCCCGAAACGGCCAATTACAAGGCCGTGACGAGCGGCTCGACCGGCCACGCGGAGTCGGTGCAGGTCACTTACGACCCGAAGCAGATCTCGTACGGCAAGCTGCTGCAGATCTACTTTTCTGTGGCGCACGATCCAACGCAGCTCGACCGCCAGGGCCCGGATTGGGGTACCCAGTACCGCTCGGCGCTTTTCTTCGCCGACGCGAGCCAGAAGCAGACGGCCGAGCGCTACATCGCGCAGCTGGATGCGGCACGCGTGTTCCCGCGCAAGATCGTGACGCAGCTCGCGCCGCTGAGTGCGTTCCATCCGGCGGAGGCTTACCACCAGGACTACGCCACCTTGCACCCCGAGTCGCCCTATATCGCCACTTTCGACCGGCCCAAGATCGCCAATCTCAAGAGCACCATGCCGGAGGTGTATCGCGAGGAGCCGGTGCTGGTGGCGCGGCGGGGACAGAGCTGATGGTCTGTTTGGCGTCAGGAAAGTTGAGGCCGCATGTGCAGCGACAGGCCCAGGGCGGCCATGTGGTTGCCGTTGCGACTGAGGATGACCTGGGCCAGCGGCAGCAATTCCTCTTCCTCGAAGCGCGCATGGATGGTGTAAGCGCGCACCAGTTCGCTCACGATATCGGTATCGACTTCGGCGGGCCTGCCCTTGGCAGTGGCGTTGAGCGAAGGCTCGATCCGCTTCCACAGCGCCTCCAGCGTGCGGTGTTCGCCGGTCAGGCGCTCCACCACGGCCTGCACGCGCTCGCGCTCGACGCCGGCGTCGGCGCTGCGCAGCACCGCGGGGAAGAGCAAGCTTTCTTCGTCGTTGTGGTGCGCCGCCATCCCGTGCTGGAACAGCGCCAATGTGCTCGCGGCGACGCTGCGCGCCCGCGCGGCGGCCTCAATCAGCGCGGGCAGCCCCGCAAGCGTCTCGAGCTGCGACAGGATGCCCGCGTGGCATTGCGAGAAGCTGTTCAACGGCGCTTCATGGTCGACGGGACCCTGATCGGCGGGATTAGCGGTCATAAGTATCTGCCTCGGGTTCGTGCCCCACGGGCAACCCGCAGGGGCCGCCGGCCTGGATCACGGTGGGGGCCCCAACTGCCGCAGGCTTGACGCGCGTCAAGGAAAACGGCGCCCGCGGCCCGCACGATGAAGGTTCATTATTAACGACGAGGCACTGCATGTTCAAGCACATCCTGCTCGGTACAGACGGGTCCGCGGCGTCCGAGCACGCAGCCGCCCTGGCCGTGGACCTGGCGCGCACGCACGGCGCGAAACTCACGGCGCTGTACGTGGTCGATCCCTATCCTTACCTGGGCATCGGCGAAACCAATCCACTGGGCTTCCAGGCGTACATGGCGGCGGCGCAGCAACATGCGGCCCAGGCCCATGCCAAGGTGGAGCAACTGTGCGTGCAGTCCACCCCGCCCGTCGCCCTGGAAGCGCGGCTGGCCGAGGACGTAGCCGCGGCACGCGGCATCGTGGACATGGCGGCCAGCGAGGGCGCCGACCTGGTGGTCGTCGGATCGCACGGCCGCACCGGCGTCGCCAGGCTGATGCTGGGAAGCGTGGCGGCCAAGGTGGTGGCGCAATCGGCGGTGCCGGTGCTGGTGGCGCGCTGACGCGGATTTCCCACTCCGGCAGGAGAACGCAATCATGAACGAAACCATGACGTCGGCGAAGCCTCGCAACCTCGGCATCCGCGCACTGCTCATGCTGCTGATGGCCGTCGCCTTCCAGCTCACTGCCTGGGTCCTGGGTTGCGTGGCCGTTCTGCAGCTCGTGCTCGCCGTCGCCACGGATTCGAGCAACGAACGGTTGCGCGAATTCGGCGCCACGCTGGGCCGCTACCTGGGCCAGATCGCCGACTTCGTGAGCTTTCGCACCGAGGACGTTCCGTTTCCGTTCAGCGATTGGCCCGCGCGGCCAGCAGGGGCCTGAGCATCCACAGCCCCAGCACGGGGCCGAGCGCCAGCCACGGCAGCACCTGGGCCAGCGGCCACGCGTGCGCGGCGCGCACGAACAGCTCGATGCTCGCCACTGAAATCGCGAAGCCGATGCAATTGGTGAAGGTGAGCACGCTGCCCACCACCGCCGCGGGCGCGTTCTGGGCCGTCAACGTGGAGAACTGGGGCGAATCGCCCACCACCGTGGCGCCCCACAGCAGCAGCCAGGCCATGAATAGCGGCAGGGGCGCCGACAGCATCACCGGCGCGGCCAGGCAGCACGCCGCGCTGGTCGCCAGTTGCGCCTGGGCGACCCGCGCGCTTCCGATCCTTCCCACCATCAGGCCGCCGCCCACGCAGCCCGCAAAGCCGGCGGCGATGGACCAGAACGCGGCCGCGCTCACGGCCGTGCCGGCCAGCCGCGTCGCCACGATCAGGGGCACCAGCACGAAGAAGGCGTACAGCTCCCACATGTGGCCGAAATAGCCGAACACGGATGCGCGCAGCCGCCAGTCCGACCAGATCAGTCCCAGCGCCTTGGGTGTGATGCGGGTGCCGCGCGGCGCCTGCGGGTTGACCGGCACGAGCAAGGCCGTGGCTAGGCCGCCCAGGGCCGCCAGCAGCGAGACGCCGACGACCACGACCTGCCACGGCTGGTAGCCCGCGATGGTGGTTGCGATCGCACCGGAGTCGCCGGCCACCGCGCGCAGGCCGTGGGGCAAGGCCGTGCCCAGCACCAGCGCGCCGATCAGCACACCCATCACGGCGCCCAGGCCCTCGCGGTACCAGCTCGCCGCGATCTTCATCCCGACCGGGTAGATTCCCGCCAGCAGGAAGCCGACACCGAAGCGCAGGGCCATCAGCGTCGACAGCCGGCCGTCGGCCACCAGCGTGCCCGCATTGAGCAGGGCGCCGAGCAGGGAACACACGAGGAAGACGCGCGGGGGACGGAAGCGGTCCGCGAGCATCAGCAGCGCGAACACCAGCGTGCCCGAGACGAAGCCCAGTTGCACGGCCGACGTGAGCGTGCCCACCGCGGTAGCGGGCAGCCCCCAGGCCTGCTGCAGGTCCGGCATGATCGCGTTCACGGCAATCCACAGCGAGGTCCCCGCGAACTGCGATAACACGATCACCGGCAGGATCCGGCGCGGAACGGCTATGCTCATCGACGCAGCATATAGAAACTTGTCCGTCCAGGGCGCCGGCCCGGCCACCTACGATGATTCCCTTTTCCGTCCTCGACCTGTCCCCCATCACCGAAGGGGGCACCGCCGCGCAGTCGTTTCGCAACACGCTCGACCTCGCGCAGCACGCGCAGCGCTGGGGCTTCAACCGCTACTGGCTGGCGGAGCACCATGGCATGCCTGGGATCGCCAGCGCCGCGACGGCCGTGCTGATCGGCCACGTGGCGGGCGGCACCAGCACCATTCGCGTGGGCGCCGGCGGCATCATGCTGCCGAACCACTCGCCGCTGCTGATCGCCGAACAGTTCGGCACGCTCGAGGCGCTCTATCCCGGCCGCATCGACCTGGGCCTGGGGCGGGCGCCGGGCTCGGACCCCGCCACGGCGCGCGCGCTGCGACGCAACCTGATGGCGGATGCCGACGAGTTTCCGCGCGACGTGGTCGAGCTGATGGACCTCATGTCCGACCAGCCGCGCCAAGGCATCCGCGCCGTTCCGGGCACCGGCGCGAAGGTGCCGGTCTGGATCCTGGGCTCCAGCCTGTTCGGCGCGCAGCTCGCGGCGATGCTGGGCCTGCCCTATGCATTCGCGTCGCACTTCGCGCCGGAGTACATGATGCAGGCCATCGAGCTCTACCGCGCAAGCTTCAAGCCCTCGGCGCATTTGGCCCGGCCTTATGTGATGCTGGGCTTCAACGTGTTCGCCGCCGACACCGATGGGGAGGCGCAGGTGCGCGCCACTTCCATGCAGCAGGCCTTCGTCAGCTTGCGCAGCGGCCGCCCCGTCCAGCTGCCGCCGCCGCTGCCCGGCTACCGCGACAAGCTCGGGCCTGCGGAACGCGCCCTGCTCGACGGCGTGATGGCCTGCACCGCGATCGGCTCGCCCGCGACGGTTCGCCAGGGGCTGCGGTCTTTCCTCGCGCGCACGGGCGCCGACGAATTGATGATCACGTCGCAGATGTTCGATCACGCGGCCCGGCTGCGCTCGTACGAGATCGCCGCGCAGGCGATGACCACGCTGGCCCCGCAGGCCTGAGCGCGCGCCCGGGCCATGCACAGCGCGCAGGAGCCGATCGCCGCAACGCCGAGCCGGCGCACCGCGTGGATCATGCTGCTTGCCCTGGGCGCCGCGTTTTCGCTGAGCCACGCTTACCGCACGGTCGCGGCCATGATGGCCAACCAGCTGCAGCGCGACTTCGCCCTGTCGTCCCAGCAGCTGGGCCTGTTCGCCGGCGTCTTCCATTTCAGCTTCGGCGGCCTGCAGCTGCTGATGGGCATCGGCATCGACTTCCAAGGCGTGCGCCGCACGATCCTTGCCGCATTCCCGTTGACGATCGCGGGGGCACTGCTGTCGGCGCTCGCGCCGCAGTACACCCTGGTGGTGCTCGGCCAGGCACTGATCGGCGTCGGCTGCGCGCCGGCATTCCTGGTGTGCACCGTCTTCATCGCCAAACGATTCCCGCCCTCGCAGTTCGCTTCCGTGTCCGGCCTGGTGATGGGACTGGGCGGCTTGGGCATGCTGCTCACCGGCACCCCGCTGGCCTGGGTGGTCCAGGTCAGCTCCTGGCGCACAGCCTTCGTGCTGCTGGCGGCCGGCTCCGCCCTGGCCTGGGTCGCCATCTTCGCGCTGGTGCGTGAAGCGGCGCCGGTGCGCAAGACGGATGAAGACAGCGTGCTCGCGGCGGCGCGCAAGTTCGCCGCGCTTTTCGTCATGCCGCACACGCTGGGCATCGTCGCGCTCGGCGCCGTGACCTATGCCGCGTTCATCACGCTGCGCGGCCTGTGGCTGGGTCCGCTGCTGATCGAGCGCTATGGCTTCTCGCTGCTGCAAAGCGGCAACGTGGCGCTGGCCGTGTCCATCGTGTCGCTGCTCGGCCCGCCCGTGTTCGGCAAGCTGGACCCCAGGGCGGCGGTGCGGCGGCGCTGGATCGCGGGCTTCACGCTCGCCATGGCCGCCCTGTTTGCGCTGCTGGCTTTTTCGCATGATGCATGGGCGGGCGTGGCCGGATCGCTCGCGATCGGGTTCATGACCGGCTTCGTCGTCTGGCAGTACGCGGATGTGCGCCGGGCCTATCCGGAAGCGCTCACCGGCCGCGCGATGGCGGTGTTCACCATGGCGATGTTCCTGGGCATCGCGCTGATGCAATGGATCACCGGGGTCGTGGCTTCGTTGGCCCATGCGCGGCAGGTCGACCCGTTCACCGCGGTGCTATTGGCGATCGCGCTGCTGCTATCGGCAGGCGCCCTGGCGTTCGCACTGCTGCCGGCGCCGCAACCGGCCGGTGGGCACGCATGAAGAACGCGGCGCCTGACCACCGTCATGCCTGGCGGATCGTGCTTGCAGGCATGGTGTCGCTGGCGGCGGCCATGGGCATCGGCCGCTTCGCCTTCACGCCCCTGTTGCCGATGATGCTGGCCGACGGCGCGGTAGACCTCGCCACCGCCAGCTGGCTGGCCAGCGCCAATTACCTCGGATATCTGGTGGGCGCGTTGCTGTGCACCTTCCAGCCCTGGCTGTGGCGCAAGCTGGGCATCGGCACACCGGTGAACAGCCCTGGCCTGGTGCTTGGCGGGCTGGTGGCGACGGCGCTGGTGACGCTGGGGATGGCGCTGGACTGGCCCGGCGCGTGGCCGGCCCTGCGCTTCGCGGCGGGCGTGGCGAGCGCGTTTGTTTTCATCCACACCTCGAGCTGGTGCCTGACCCGGCTGTCGCGCCTGGGCTTGCCCGCCATCGGCGCGCTCGTCTACGCCGGCCCAGGCGGCGGCATTGTCCTGACTGGCCTGGCAGCCACCGTGATGGTGGCCTGGCGCGGCTCCGCGACCCTGGGCTGGCTGATCTTCGGGCTGCTGGCGGCGCTGCTCACGGTGGCCGTGTGGCCGGCCTTCGGGATGCGGGACGACAGCGCTGCGACGCCGCCGCAGTCCGCCGCGGCGGCCGTGAGCGAGGGCCCGTCACCGCGCGGGGCCGAGGTCGCCATGCTGGCGATGGCCTACGGCATGGCCGGCTTCGGCTACATCATCACCGCCACGTTCCTGCCGGTGATCGCCCGGCAATCGCTCAGCGATTCGGCCTGGCTCGACATGTTCTGGCCGATCCTGGGGGCGGGGGTCGTCGTCGGCGTCCTGATCGCCTCGCGCCTGCGGGGCCAAGGCGACCAGCGGCTGCGGCTCGCGGCCTGCTACCTGACCCAGGCGCTCGGCATCGCCGTCGGCCTGTGGCGTCCCACGCTGGCGGGTTTCGCCATCGGCAGCCTGCTGTTGGGCCTGCCTTTCACGGCGATCACCTTTTTCGCGCTGCAGGAGGTCCGGCGCATGCGCCCGGCTGCACCCTCCGGGCTGATGGGCCTGATCACCGCGATGTACGGGCTCGGCCAGATCGTCGGCCCGCCGCTGGCCGCGGCCCTGGTAGCGCGCAGCCGCAGCCCCGCCGAAGGTTTTGCGTTGTCGCTCGAAATCGCCGCGGGGGCATTGGTGCTGGGGGCGCTGATCTACCTGGCGATGGTCCGCCTCTACCCTCAACGCGGCTAGGGGCAACCCGGGGTTGAGCTTCCAGGCGCGGCGACGACGCGCGAGCATTGCTTTAAGACGGTTGCGGCGCGGACGTCAGCGAGTCCGGTTATCCTGCGCTACTGCGCATGAGCATGAATATCCGCCACGAAACGCCCGACAAGGCACAGATCGCACTGCTGGAGCCGTTCGAACGGCTGGGGCTGGACCGGATCCATCTGGTCACCAGCGCGGCGCAGGCGCGGCGCGCGCATGCCGAGCTCGCCGCGGCGCGTGCCTGGGGCTTCGACACCGAATCCAGGCCGACCTTTTTCAAGGACCAGGTTTCCGAAGGTCCGCACGTCGTGCAGTTGTCCACCGCCCATAAGGCCTGGGTCTTCCAGCTGCACGACATGGAATGCCGCGGTGTGGTGGCCCAGCTGCTGGCCATGCCCGGTGTCACCAAGGCGGGTTTCGGGCTGGGCGACGACCGCAAGCGCATCACCAGCAAACTGGGCGTGGATCCGGTGGGCGTGCTGGAACTCAACACCGTGTTCCGCGAGCGTGGTTACCGCAAGGACATGGGAGTCAAGGGCGCGGTGGCCGTGCTGTTCAACCGCCGCTTCATCAAGTCGCGCAAGGCGACCACGTCGAACTGGGCCAGCCCGCGGCTGACCGAAGCCCAGCTGATCTACGCCGCCAACGATGCCTATGCCGCGTTGCGCGTGTTCGACGCGCTGGGCCTGGCATAGGCCCGCCGCTTTTCGCTGGTTTCAGGTTGCGGCCGCGACGCGAAGCCGCCCATCGAGCGGATAGGCCGGATCGGTGTAGCCCGGCGTCGAAGGATGCCCGGGCCGGACCAGCGAATCGACCAGCAGCTCGTCCTCGCCCGAGATCGCGCAGTCCAGTGCCGGCAGATAGTCCCGCCACTGCGCGAGCGTGCGCGGCCCGGCGATCACCGAACTGACGGCCCGGTGCGCGAGCACCCAGGCCGTGGCGAAATGCGCCAGTGCGACGCCCTTGCGCCTGGCGTGCACCGCGAGCTGCTGCGCGATGCGCAGCGACTCCTCGCGCAGCTCCGTCTCCGCGATGCGCTGGTCGCCGCGCGCCGCGCGCGAGCCCTCGGCGGGCGGCTGCCCCGGCGCGTACTTGCCCGTCAGGACGCCGCGCGCCACGGGGCTGTAGGAGGTCACGCCGATGCCGTAGTGTTCGCAGGCGGGCAGGATCTCCACTTCGGGCATGCGATTGAGCAGGTTGTAGTAGGGCTGGCACACCACCGGCCCCGGCATTCCCAGCGCGCCGGCCACCCGCACGGCTTCCGCGATGCGCCAGCCGCGGAAGTTGGAGACGCCCCAGTAGCGGATCTGGCCGCCGCGCAGCATCGCGTCGAGCGCGCGCAGCGGCTCTTCCAGGTCCATGCCGTTGATGTCGCGGTGCAGGTAGAGGATGTCCACGCGATCGGTCTGCAGCCGCCGCAGGCTCGCCTCCACCTCGCGCAGCATCCAGCTGCGCGAGAAATGCCCTTCGTTCACGCGGTCGGACATCTTGTTGCCCAGCTTGGTCGCCAGCACCCAGTGGTCGCGCTGGCCCTTGAGCAGCTCGCCCACCATCGTCTCGGACGCGCCCGTGGTGTACACGTCGGCGGTGTCGATGTAATTCACGCCCTGCTCGCGCGCATCGGCCACGATGGCACCCGCCTCGTCGCGGCCGGTCTGGTCGCCGAACATCATGGTGCCCAGGCACAGGGCGGAAACTCTCAGGTTGCTCTTGCCGAGGTGGCGGTATCGCATGGGATCTCCCTGTCAGTCGGTAGCGGGCTGCTGCGGACGCGCCTTGCGATGGCCGGCTTTGGCCAGGATCTCGACATAGAACTCGTTGGCGCCTTCCCTGGCCACGCCATCGATCAAGCCGCTGAGGCTGGCGACGTGAACCACCCCGGCGGCCTCGCGCGTGAGGCCGAACCTGCAATCGAAATCCCAGAAGTCGGCGCCGGCCGGCACCTCGCGCCGGCGTTCACGCTTGATGTACTTGCGGATCTCGTGCTTGACGGCGTCCAGGACGCGGTCGCGGTTCCTGCCTTCGATGGCAAGCTGGAATGTCTTTTTCATGCGCGATGGTAACGCGCCGTGCCAAGCGCCGTGACCTGCGCCATCCCCGGCACGTCCGGGGAAACAACCAGTAAGAATTTCTGCGTCGTCCGCGTACCTTGCGAGCCCTCTGCGTTCAAGGATTCCAAGGAGCGCCCACAGATCCCTTCGCCGGCGCGGCGGAAGAATCGATCAAGCGGACAATGGCCAGGCGCGTGCCCGCCGGCGCGGCGCTCTGCATGGCCAGCACGGCCGCCTGCGGGGACTGCTGCGCGGGGTCGAGCGCGAACGACAGCGCGGCCGGCTGCGACGAAAGACGAAGGCTCGACATGTCCACGCCGCGCACCCGGCGCGCTGCGCTCCTGATGCGCCGGGCATCCAGCCCGCCCTGCACCTCGCAAAACACCACCACCTTGCCCTTGGCTGCGGCCTGCCGCACAACGGCATGGTCGTAGGTGGCGGCGACCTTGTCCTCAACACAGACCCCGCATGCCCACGATGGGGGTACCGGCGCCAGGAGCACCAGGGTGCAGCCGAGCGTGGCCCAGGTCTTCACTTGCGCGGAGCCGCGCTGCCGGAGGGCGTCTTGCCGGGTGGCAGTGACGTGCCCGGCGCCGCCGGCTGGGGTTGCGACGCGCCCTTGGGCTGCAGATTCTGGTCGGCCCACTTGAAGTAAGCCAGGTACTGCTTGACCTCCTCATCGCTGAGCCCCTGGTTGGGCATGGGAACCTTCCACTTGTCGAGCAGCGCCTTGGCCTTCGCGTCGGTCTGCAACATCTGCTCGGGCGACTTCAGCCAGCGCGCCAGCCACGCCTGGTCGTGACGCTTTGTCACGCCATACAGGTCGGGGCCGAGCTTGTCGCCGCCGGCGATCGAGTGGCACGCCAGGCATTTCGACTCGAAATCGAGTTTGGCCTTCAGCGCGGCCGGATCGGCGGGCGCCGCCGTGGCGGGGATGTTGTGGTGTTCGGGGTCGCCGCCCGCCGCCGCGCCCGCGGCGATGATGCCGATCGCCCCCTGCTACGCATTGGCGAAGTGGTGATCGACCATCACATAGCTGCCGGCTTCGGGGATCATGAATTCAACGATCGCGCCGCTGGAGGATCCGAGCAGCACGGTCTGCATGCCGCGCATCTGGTTGTCCGGGTTGCCGTCCATCCAGGCGCGGTCGAAGATGGTGCCCACCACGTGGAAGCTCGAGGTGTTGGAGGGCCCGACGTTCAGCACGAACAGGCGCACCCGCTCGCCCGGCTTGGCTTGCAGGGGGGTGTCGACCATGCCGTTGTAGCGCCCGTTGAACACGGTGTAGGTCGGGGCCTTGGAGCGCACCCGGGCGCCGTCCAGCACGTACAGCGGCTGCCCGTCGACCTTGCGTTTCTCCGGGTCGGGCTTGGTGTAGAACTCGCTTTGCACGACCGCGTATTCGCGATCGACCTTGGTCGGGTAGCCCCCGCGCGGCTCCACGATCATCATCCCGTACATGCCCGAGGCGATGTGCTCCAGCACCATGGGCGTGCCGCAGTGGTACATGAACACGCCCGGGTAGTTGGCCGTGAACTCGAACGAGATCGACTGGCCCGGTGCGATCGAGCGGTACTTGTCCTGCGGCGACACCATGGCCGAGTGATAGTCCATCGAGTGCATCATGGGCGCCGCGGTCATGCGCACGCCGGGCACCGGCTCGTCCGAGCGGTTGCTCATCGTGAACTTGATGCGGTCGCCCACGCGCGCGCGCACCACCGGGCCGGGCACCTGGTCGCCGAAGGTCCAGGCGCTGAACTTCACGCCGGGCGCGATCTGGATGATCTTGTGCGTGGTGTCGAGCCGGATCTCCTTGACCGGCGCCGGGTCCAGCGGCTTGAGCGCCGCTTCCATGCTCAGCGCGC
>DATMBW010000068.1:0-7395 GCA_035559095.1 Ramlibacter sp. | reverse complement strand
TCGCCCCAAGGGGCGGCAATAAAAAAGCCCCAGTCTTGCGACTGGGGCTAAGGATCCCTGAACCCGTGGGGGTGTCGAAAGGACCCGAGGAGACAACCTGAAGAACTCCCGCTCAATAAGAGGAGTGTCGTATCGATGCTCCGTGAGTTGTAGAGTTCCCGCTCCACTTGCGCGGACGCGGGACTTCCATCCAGAAAATCTTAGCGCTTCTTGGCGCTCGTGGTGGTCTTGGCGGCGTTCACGGCCTGGCTGGCCACGGCGTTGAAATTCGCTTCGGCCACTTCGGTCGCCTGCTTCACGGCCTTTTGTACGGACTCCAGGGCGTTGTTGCCGGCGGCAACCGCGCTCTTGAACACGGCCACGGCGGTTTCGGAGCCGGCCGGCGCATTCTTGGCGGCGTTATCGACGACGGCCAGGAATTTCTTCTGGACTTCGGCAGCTTGCTCTTCAAAAGTCCTGCCGAATTCGGCGCCGGTGCCGGTCGCGATGTCGTAGAGGTGGCGGCTGTAGGCGGCGGTCTTCTCGGCCAGGGGCTGGAACAGGGAAGCCTGGAGGGCCAGCAGCTCTTGCGCGTCCTTGACGCCCAGGATGGCTTGCGTGGTACCGGCGGCTTCCGCCAGGGCGGCCTTGGACGCGGTCACGTTCAGCTCGAGCAGTCTTTCGACGCCTTCGAAGGCTTTGGTGGTCAGGCCGAACATGGTTTCGATGGTGGCTTTTTGCGAGGCCATCAGTTGCTCAGGGGTCAGCATAGTAATTTCTCCGGTAGTGATTGGGGTGAGGATGAAACACTGCGCTGAACTCCGGCCAGGGCCTTGAGATGTTGCAGTGCAGCATGGGCCAAAGTATAGGGGGATGGCGACCTATTGCAAGTACTTTTTTGCTGCAGCGCACCATTCTAGGAACAGGCCCCTAACTCCGGAGGTATTGCGGGCGCGACACAATCGGCCGGTGCAAGTGTTCTACGCCTCCCAGTTCACACTGCCGCTGCCGCCCGGACACCGGTTTCCGATGGAAAAGTACCAGTTGCTGCGCGACCGCCTGGCGGCCGAGCTGCCCGCCGTCAAGCTCATGCAGGCGATGCCGGCCAGCGACGGTGAACTGGCGCTGGCGCACAGCCCCGCCTATATCCGTGCAATCTCAGAGGGCCAGCTCGACCCCAAGTTGATGCGCGAAATCGGATTCCCCTGGAGCCTTGCCATGGCCGAGCGGGCTCGCCGTTCCGTCGGCGCGACGATCGGGGCCTGCCGCCTGGGTTTCACCGAGGGCATCTCCGCCAACATTGCGGGTGGCACGCATCACTCGCACGCCGACCGGGGCGGGGGCTTTTGCGTATTCAACGACGCGGCGGTCGCCGCGCGCCTGATGCAAGCGGAATACGCGCGTGCGCATGCACGGCCGCTGCAGGTGGCGATCATCGACCTGGACGTGCACCAGGGCAATGGAACGGCGAGCATCTTCCGCCATGACCCGAGCGTATTCACGTTTTCATTGCACGGCGAAAAGAATTTCCCGTTCCGCAAGGAGGCGAGCGACCTGGACATCGCCTTGCCCGACGGTTGCGGCGACGACGAATATCTGCAGGCCCTCGAGACAGGGATGGACGAACTGGAGCGGCGCTTCGAGCCCGGCCTGGTGATCTATCTGGCCGGCGCCGATCCCCACGAGGGCGACCGCCTGGGGCGCCTGAAGCTGACCTGGGACGGCCTGGAGGCGCGCGACCGGCGGGTCTTCGACTGGGCCTGGCAGCGGCGCATCCCGCTGGCGTTCGCCATGGCGGGGGGCTATGGCGCGCGGATCGAAGACACGGTGCAGGCCCAGGTCAACACGTTCCGGGTGGCTGTGCAGTATTTCGAGCGCTGGCAGAATCGGCGCGATGACTGAAACAAGACTTGCAAATCCCCGGCCCGAGCCTCGCGCCGCCTACAAGGCGTTCCGCACCATCGGCACCCGATGGATGGACAACGACGTGTACGGCCATGTCAACAACGTCGTTTACTACAGCTGGTTCGACACCGTCGTCAACGCCCACCTCATTGAGCACGGCGCGCTTGAAATCCAGCGGGGCGAAACGATCGGACTGGTGATCGAGACGCATTGCAACTATTTTGCCGCCATCGAGTTTCCGCAGACGGTCGAGGCGGGCCTGCGTGTTGCGCACGTGGGCAAGTCGAGCGTGCGCTACGAAATCGGCCTGTTCGCCCAGGGGCACCCGCTCACGGCCGCCAAAGGCCATTTCGTGCATGTCTACGTCGATCGGGCAACACGCCGGCCCAGCGTGTTGCCCGCCAAGCTGAGGTCCGTGCTCGACGCCCTCAAGTAAGGCGTCGCAGGCGGACCGGGCGTCACATCTTGCCGAACTTCTTCTTGGCGTCGTTGAGGCAGGTGTCCTTGGCTGAGCCGGTCATCGCATCGCAGCGCTCCTTGGCGGCCGAGTACTGCGCCTCCATCTTGTCGTCGCGCGAATCCCGCGCGGCGCCGGCGGCCTTGGTGGAATCCGGACCCTTTTCCTGGGCCGCCTTGGTGGTCTTGGCGTCGCCCTTGGCGGTTTCGTAAGCAACCTTGGCGTCCTTCTTGCAGACGTCCTTGGGGTTGCCGCTCAAGTCCTCGCACTTCTGCTTGGCCAGTTTGTAGTCGGCTTCGGCCTTCTCAGTCTTGACCTTCGCTTCGTTGCGCGGGCTGGGGTCTTGCTGGGCTTCCAACTCAGCCTTGGCGATGTCATGCTTGCCCTTGGCTTCGGTCTTGCAGATGTCCTGGGCGTTGCCCTTCATCGGGCCGCACTTGTCCTTGGCCGTCTTGTACTCGGCCTCGATGCGGTCCTTCTGCGCCTTGTATTCGTCCTTGTTCATGGCGGCGCCGGCGCTGCCGGCGAACCCGCAGCACAGCGCCACGGTAAAGGCGATCAGAGTCTGTTTCATGGCTTTCTCCCTTGTGAATGTTGCGCCGTTACTTCTCCAGCTTGTAATCGGGGTTGCTCCGCTCGAAACTTTGAACCTGGCGTTCAGCCTCATCCTTGGCAATGCCGTGCCGCTCCTGGATGCGCCCGAGCAACTGGTCGCGCTTGCCTGCGATCACATCGAGGTCGTCGTCGGTGAGCTTGCCCCACTGCTCCTTGACCTTGCCCTTGAACTGCTTCCAATTACCGGAAATACGGTCCTCGTTCATCTCGCTCTCCAAAAGTTGATGATCGCCGCGCGCTGCCTGCCAGCCACGACTTCCAAAAACTCTAGATTTGCCGGCCATGATCCACGGTAGGACGGCCGGGAAAGCGCTCGTAGGCATGTGCCTACAGATGAGATGACCGGGACCGCCGGCACATGAAAGCCGCCTTCTGCGTGACCCCATAATCCGGGGGTCCTCATCCATGACAACGAGGCGGAGACCATTCCATGCTGGTCGCGGGCATCCCCGTCGATTTCATCCTGTTCGCGCTGACGCTGCTGGGCGTCGCGCTGTTCCACCGCCACACCTTGCACGTGGCCGTCGCGGGGCTGCTGGTGATCGCGCTCTACAAGCTGGTATACGGAGATTTCAGTGGTGTTCCCGGCCTGGATGGTCTGGCCGGGCTGCTGGCGCACGAATGGGTGACGCTGGCGAACCTGCTCGGGCTGTTGCTGGGGTTTGCATTGCTGGCCGACCACTTCGAGCGCAGCGGAGTGCCGGCGCTGCTGCCGCGCTATCTCCCGGACGACTGGAAAGGCGGGCTGTGGCTGCTGATCATCGTCTTCGTCCTGTCGAGCTTCCTGGACAACATCGCGGCGGCGATGATCGGCGGCACCATGGCCGCTGTGCTCTACAAGAGGCGCGTTCACATCGGATTTCTCGCAGCCATCGTCGCCGCCAGCAATGCCGGGGGTTCGGGCAGCGTCGTCGGCGACACCACGACCACCATGATGTGGATCGACGGCGTGACGCCGGGGCAGGTCTTCGAGGCCTATGTCGCCGCCGTCGTGGCGCTGTTCATCTGCGGCGTCGCCGCGGCGCGCCAGCAACATGCGTTCCAGCCCATCATGAAAGATAGCGCCGAGGACGCGAGACTGGACGGTTCGCGACTGGCGATCGTCGCCGTCATCCTCGCGTCCGCGGTCGGAGCCAATGTGTTCTTCAACCTTCGTGATCCGCTGGTGCTCGCGAACGCGCCGGTGATCGGCCTGGCCGTCTGGGTAGCGATCGTCGTCACTGCCGCAATACGGAACCCGTCCTGGAATCTCCTGCCCGAGGCCCTGCGGGGAAGCATTTTCCTGCTCTCCCTGGTGATGTGCGCCGCGATGATGCCCGTGCAGCACTTGCCTGCCGCGTCCTGGCAGAGCGCGCTGGGCCTGGGTTTCGTCAGCGCCGTGTTCGACAACATCCCGCTCACCGCCCTGGCCCTGCGGCAAGGCGGCTATGACTGGGGTTTCCTTGCCTATGCGGTGGGCTTCGGCGGCTCGATGATCTGGTTCGGCTCTTCTGCCGGCGTTGCGTTGTCCAACATGTATCCTGAAGCCCGCTCCGTGGGCGCCTGGCTCAAAGCCGGCTGGCATGTGGCCGTCGCATATGTGATCGGCTTCTTCGCCATGCTGTTCGTGCTGGGATGGCACCCGGACACTTCCCACCGCAACCCGGCCGCAAGCCGGGACACGGCGGGCCATCCCGTCAACATCGCCCCTGTTCAAGCCAAACCCTGATACCGCCATGAGCAAGCCCAAGATCCTGGTCAGCCGCGCCGTGTTTGCCGACGTCATCGCCCGGCTCGAGCAGCATTTCGAAGTCGAGCACAACCAGGCCGATGAGCCGTGGCCGAAGGAGCAGCTCGCACGCAAGTTGGCGGACAAGGTGGGGGCGTTTACCACCGGAGGCGAGCGCATCGACGCCGAAACGCTGGCGGGCGCGCCCCAGCTGAAGATATGCGCCAACATGGCGGTGGGTTACAACAACTTCGACCTGCCGGCCATGACGGCCCGCAAAGTCCTGGCCACCAACACGCCCGACGTGCTGACCGAGACCACGGCCGATTTCGGGTTCGCTCTGCTGATGGCGGCGGCGCGCCGCGTGACCGAAAGCGAGCATTACCTGCGCGCAGGCAAGTGGGAGCGCTGGAGCTACGATATGTTCGCCGGCTCCGACGTGCACGGCAGCACGCTCGGCATCCTGGGCATGGGGCGGATCGGCCAGGGCATCGCCCGGCGCGGAGCGCACGGCTTCGGCATGAAGGTGATCTACCACAACCGTTCGCGGCTGGCGCCCGAAACGGAAGCGGCGTGCAAAGCGCGGTACGTCGGCAAGGAAGAATTGCTCGGGACCGCGGATCACCTGGTGCTGGTGCTGCCGTATTCCCCGGCTTCGCACCACGCCATCGGCGCGGCCGAGCTGGCTTTGATGAAGCCGACCGCGACGCTGGTCAACATCGCGCGCGGCGGTATCGTCGACGACGCGGCTCTGGCCGTGGCGCTGCGCGAGAATCGAATCGCCGCCGCGGGACTCGACGTGTACGAAGGGGAGCCGGCAGTCCATCCCGGCCTGCTGGCGGTTCCCAACGTCGTGCTCACGCCGCATATCGCGAGTGCGACCGTGCCGACCCGCCGGGCCATGGCGGACCTGGCCGCCGACAATCTGATCGGTTTCCTGGTGCATGGCAAGCCGCTCACGCCCTTGAACCCCGAAGTGCTGTAGGGCAAGGCATGGAAATCTGGACTCTCGTCGCGCTGGCCATCGCCAACCTGGTTTTGGTGGTGGCGCTGTTCCTGCGCAAGCCACAGGCCGATGATGCCGCAAGGGCCGAGCTGCTGGCCGCGAACGAGCGGCTCGAGCGCGAACTGCGCCGCGAAATCAGCGAATCGTCGCGCGGCGCCCGCACGGAACTCACCCATACGCTGGCCACCTTCCAGGACGCGCTGGTCAAGCAGGGCGCGGAAGCCACGCGAACGCAGAACACGCAGATCGACGCGTTCGGCCAGCAGCTTGGCCTGCTGCAAAAAACGCTGTCTGACACCCTGGCGCTTCAGCTGCACAACCTGAGCGAATCGAATGCGCTGCGCATGGCCGAGGTGCGCGCCACGCTGGAAGCCCAGCTCGCCTTGCTGCAGCAGACCAACACCGCCAAGCTCGACGAAATGCGCAAGACAGTCGACGACAAGCTGCAGACCACGCTGGAAACCCGGCTGGGCGAGAGTTTCAAGCAGGTTGCCGACCGGCTGGAGCAGGTGCACAAGGGCCTGGGCGAGATGCAGACCCTGGCCCAGGGGGTGGGCGACCTGCAGCGCGTGCTGACCAACGTGAAGTCCCGCGGCATGTTCGGCGAAGTGCAGCTCGAGGCCTTGCTCGAGCAGGTCCTGACGCCCGAGCAGTACGCGCGGCAGGTGGAGACCAAGCCGCGCAGCAACCAGCGGGTGGACTTCGCCATCCGCTTTCCCGGCCGTAGCGCCGACGGCACGCCGGTCTGGCTGCCGATCGATGCCAAGTTCCCCCGCGACGACTACGAGCGCCTGCTGGACGCGCAAGACCGCGCCGATCCGGCGGCCGCCGACATCGCCGCGCGCGCGCTGGAGGCGCGCATCCGCACCGAGGCCAAATCCATCAGCGATTGCTACCTGTGCCCGCCGCAGACCACCGACTTCGCCGTGCTGTTCCTGCCGATCGAAAGCCTCTACGCCGAGGTGCTCCGCCGTCCGGGCCTGATGGACGGCCTGCAGCGCGACTACCGCGTGACCCTGGCGGGACCGACGACGCTGCTGGCGATGCTCAACAGCCTGCACATGGGTTTCCGCACGCTGGCGCTGGAGCAGCAAGCTTCCGAGGTTTGGAAGGTGCTGGGCGCCGTGAAGACCGAATTCGAGCGCTACGGCAGCTGGGTCGAGAAAATCCGCGAGCAGGTGCGCAAGGCCTCCGATACCCTGGAAACCGCGCAGACCCGCACCAACCAGATGCGCCGCGCCCTCAAAGTGGTCGAAGCCTTGCCCGAAGCGCAAGCCCAGGCGCTGCTGCCGCTGCTCGCGGAAGGGGACGAGGGCCCGGGTTGAGATGGCCAGCGGCCCGAATCCCTCGCTCGGCCGCCTGATCGCCAGCCACATCTTCCTGCACGCCTGCATGGCGGGCATGCGAATGGCCGCGCCGCTGCTGGCACTGCGCCAGGGACACAGCGAGGCGGCCGTGGGCGTGCTGCTGGCCCTGTTCGCGCTGACCCAGGTGTTTCTCGCATTGCCGGCCGGACGCTATGCCGACCGGCATGGCCTGAGGCGGCCGATCGGCCTGAGCGTTCTGGCGGCGATGGCGGGAGCCGGTCTCGCGGTGGCTTTTCCCGTCTTTCCGGTGTTGTGCCTGAGCGCGTTGTTGACCGGCGGTGCGACGGGCGCCGCGTCGATCGCGCTGCAGCGCCACGTCGGACGGGCGGCGGAAAACGCGACGCAACTCAGGCAGGTG
>DATMBW010000067.1:0-2715 GCA_035559095.1 Ramlibacter sp. | reverse complement strand
CGCCCGGCCGATGCCAGTGTTTCCCGGCGGCATGCACAGCGGAACGGTCGTGCCGCTGGACCGCGCCAACGTCGACACCGACGCCATCTTTACAAAGCAGTATGGCCGCTCGACGGCGCGCAGCGGCTACGGCGGCGTGTTGTTCGATTCCTGGCGCTATCTCGATGCGGGCGACCTGACCAGCGACCATTCCAAGCGGCGGCCCGATCCCGGCTTCGTGCTGAACCGGCCCGAGCTGCGAAATAATTGGGGTCAGATTCCAATTTCGTCCCGGCGCGACGCGCCGGTCCTAATGCCCGTTCACGGGCCGACGAATTTGGAATCTGACCCCAATTATTTCCCGCGCGAGAACTTCGGCTGCGGCTCCAGCCGCGAGCACGCGGTGTGGGCGCTGCGCGACTACGGCTTCAAGGCGGTCATCGCACCGAGCTTCGGCGACATCTTCCGGCAGAACTGCCCACTGGGCGGCGTCGCGGCCATCGTATTGCCGGCGCACGAAGTCGAGGAGCTGTTTCGCCTCAGCCGGGACCAGGTGCTGCACGTCGGCCTGGACATCGTGTCCGGCCGGCTGGAATGCGGCCGCGGCGTTTTCCATTTCTCGATCTCGCCGCGCGAGCGGGCGCTGCTGGGGCAGGACATCGACTGGATCGGCGCCACGCTGGCCCAGCGCGAACGCATTGCCGCGTTCGAGGCCGCGCGCCTGGCGCGCCAGCCCTGGCTGGACAAGCGCCTCTGACCCGGGCCGCCGCCGATGCAAGCGCTGTGGATGCTCCTGGCCTCGTTCTTCTTCGCATCCATGGCGGTATGCGTCAAGGTCGCGGCCGCCTGGTTCACCAGCGCCGAACAGGTCTTCTACCGCGGGTTGCTGGGCATGCTGTTCATGTGGCTGCTGGCGCGCCAGCAGCGCGTGCCACTGGCCACGCGCTACCCGGGCATGCACGCGTGGCGCAGCCTGGTGGGCGTGCTGTCGCTGGGCGCCTGGTTTTACGCGATCGGCAAGCTGCCGCTGGCCACGGCGATGACGCTGAACTACATGAGCAGCGTCTGGATCGCAACCTTCCTGGTCGGCGGCGCCCTGGTCGCGTGGAACCCGCGCAAAGGCGGCAGTGCCCCGCTGCGGCAAGGCGTCCTCGTGCTCACGGTGCTCAGCGGCTTCGCGGGCGTGATCATGATGCTTCGCCCCACCATCGACCAGGACCAGCTGTTCGCGGGGCTGGTGGGCCTGCTGTCCGGGTTCGCGTCCGCCTTCGCCTATATGCAGGTGATGGCGCTGGGCAAACTGGGAGAACCCGAAGCGCGCACCGTGTTTTATTTCGCGGTCGGCTCTGCCGTTGCCGGTGCGGCCGGAATGGTCGTGTCCGGACTATCGCCCTGGGACTGGCGGCACGCATTGTGGCTGTTGCCAATCGGCGTGCTGGCGTCGCTGGGGCAGTTGTGCATGACCCGCGCCTACAGCCGGGGCGCCACCCTGGTGGTGGCGAGCCTGCAGTATTTCGGCATCGTGTTCGGTGCGATCTACAGCGTGAGCCTGTTCGGCGACAGGATCCCGTTGTCCGGCTGGGCCGGCATGGGATTGATCGTGGCCAGCGGCGTCGCGGCGACGGCGCTGCGGTCGCACGCCGCGCCCGATGCGCCGGGAGAAGGGCACTGAGGCCGAAACGTCGCGCCCGGCGCGGCGATCCAGGGTGGATCGCAGCATAATTTGCCGACGCAGCAGCAATCGGATGCCGGATCGAGTCCGGCACCGCAAATCCACATGTACTCGACCCTCATCTCCGCCGAAGAGCTCAAAGGCCTGCGAAACAGCGGCACGCCCCTGATGATCTTCGACTGCAGCTTCGACCTCGCGAATCCCGCCGCCGGCGAAGAGTTGTACCGGAAGGCGCACATTCCCGGCGCGGTCTATGCGAACGTGGACACGGACCTCAGCGACGAGGGCGTGATCGACCCGGACGGCACGCACCGTCCGCATCCCGGCGCGGCCTCCGGCGGTCGCCACCCCTTGCCCAGCCGTGAGAAGTTCGCGATGTGGCTGTCCAGCGTCGGGTTCGCCAACGGGATGCAGGCCGTCGTATACGACCGCAACGGCGCCAACTATTGCGGCCGGCTGTGGTGGATGCTCAAGTGGGCGGGCCATGAGGCCGTGGCCGTGCTCGATGGCGGCCTGCAGGCCTGGCAGGCTGAAGGCGGCGAAGTCACCGCTCGCCAGGAGCCTTCGCATTTCCAGTCCAACTTCGAACTCGGCCCCGAGCTGCGCGCGCTCGTCACCACCAGCGAAGTGGAAAGCCGCCTGGGCCGACCCGGCCAGACCTTGATCGACGCGCGCGCCACGCCGCGCTTCAAGGGCGAGGTGGAGCCCCTGGACCCGGTGGCCGGCCATATCCCCGGGGCTTTGAACCGGCCGTTCGGCGAGAACTTCGGACCGGACGGGAAGTTCAAGCCGGCGGCACAACTGCGCGCCGAGTTCGAGCAAGTGCTGGCCGGCCGCGACGCGCGCACGGTGGTGCACCATTGCGGCAGCGGCGTCAGCGCGTTACCCAATGTGATCGCGATGGAACTGGCCGGCCTGGGTCCGACGGCGCTTTATGCGGGCAGCTGGAGCGAATGGTGCAGCGACCCCAGGCGCCCGGTCGAAAAAGGCTGACGCGTCAGCGCGTCGTCGTCGTGGTGGTCGTGGCGCTGGTCGAACCGGTCACGCCGGCCGGGCCGGCCATG
>DATMBW010000066.1:0-3556 GCA_035559095.1 Ramlibacter sp. | reverse complement strand
GTTGCCGGCGGACACCGCCTCGACGAAGTCCGTCATCATCAGGCCCATGCCGGTGAGCGTGATCACGCCGACGATCAGGCCGGCGCTGGCGCAGGCCACGCCGATGCCGATCATGTTGCGCGCGCCCAGCACCAGGCCCTTCCAGAGGTCGGCGACGCCGCGCATCAGCGCGCCGCCGATGGGGTCGGCCAGCCCTGTCGGCCGGAACAACGAGAGCATCACAGGCTGCAGCAGCACCATGGCGATGGTGGCGACAGTGGCCCAGAACGCCGACAGGCCTGGGGATAGCTCCTCCACCATCAAAGCCCACAACAGCACTACCACCGGAATGAAGAAATGCAGGCCCGCGCGCACCGTGGGCCAGGGCAGCGGCAGCTTGACGTCCGCAGCCAGCGGATCGTCGATCGGCACATCCGGATAGCGTGACGAGTAGGCCATCAATGCGAGGTACGCGATAGCGCACAGCGCGGCCAGCGCCCATCCGGCCCAGTCGCCGGCAATCCACTGAACGGCCGTGATGAGATAGTAAATTCCGGCGCACGCGACCGTGGTGCCGGACAAGCCCAGCGCCCACCCCAGGGCGCGCTCGCGCCAGCTGGGCTGCACCAATCGCACCAACGGTTTCAGGTCGTACTTCAGCGCCTCCAGGTGCACGATGTAGAACAGGGCCACATAGGAGATGATGGCCGGCAGCGCGGCATGCTTGATGATCTCCGAGTAGGGAATGCCCACGTACTCGACCATGAGGAACGCGGCCGCGCCCATTACCGGCGGCATGATCTGTCCGTTGATCGAAGACGCCGCCTCGATCGCCCCAGCCTTCACCCCCGAGTAGCCGGTGCGCTTCATCAGGGGAATCGTGAAGATGCCGCCCGACACCACGTTCGATACCGACGAGCCCGACACGATCCCGTTGAGGGCGGATGAAACCACGGCCACCTTGGCCGGGCCGCCCCGCAAGTGTCCCAGCGTCGCCAGCGACACCTGCAGCATGTAGTTACCCGCGCCGGCGATGTCCAGCAACGTGCCGAACAGCACGAACAGGAAGATGAATTGCACCGACACGCCCAAGGCCACGCCGTACACGCCCTCCGTCGTCAGCCACATGTGCGAGATGAAGCGCGAAAGCGAGACGCCCCGGTGCTGGATCGCTTCGGGCATGTAGGGGCCGAGGAACACGAATGCGATGAACAGGCCGGTTGTCACCAGCATGCCAAACCCCATGGCGCGCCGGGTGGCTTCCAGCATGATGGCGACGCCGGCCAGGCCCACCACCACATCCATGGTGGTGGGAGAACCGGGACGCGTCGCCAGCTCCCTGTAGAACAGGAACAGATAGGCCGCGCAGAATGCGCCGATCAGTGCCAGCAGCCAGTCCGTCCACGGGATGACCGTCCGCGAAGACGCCTTGAATGCGGGGAACGCGCAGAACGCCAGGAACACGGCCAGCGCCAGGTGGACGGCGCGGGCTTCCGTATCGTTCAGGATGCCGAAGCCGAAGGTGAACGGCAGCGGCGACGCGTACCAGACCTGGAACACGGACCACAGTGCCGCGACGATCGCCAGCCCCATGCCGATGGCACCGCCGGGCTCGCGCCCGCCCAGGTCGGCTTCCTTGACGAGCTGGTCGAGTGCGTCGGTGGAATGCTTTTCAAGCTGCGCCATGGCGCCTCATCAACCCGTTGCTGGGACCGTTCAGTTAAAAAAAAGCCAGGAGCGTTGTGCACTCCCAGCCTCTGTTGCAGCGCCGCGCTGGGCGCGGCTTACTTGATCCAGCCCTTTTCCTTATAGTAGCGCGCGGCGCCTTCGTGCAAAGGCGCCGACAGGCCGTCCTTGACCATGTTCTCCGGTTTGAGGTGGGCCAGCGCCGGGTGCAGCTTCTTGAATTCCTCGAAGTTGTCGAACACCGCCTTGACCACCTGGTACACCGTCTCCGGCGGCGCCTTGGTCGAGGCGACCACGGTTGCCAGCACGCCATAAGTGGTGGTGGGTTCCGGATTGTTGGGGTACAGCCCGCCCGGGATCACGGCCTTGGCGTAGTACGGCTTTTCGGCGATCAGCTTGTCCACGGCCGGCCCGGTGACCGACACCAGTTTGGCGCCGCAACTGGTGGTCGGGTCCTGGATGTTGGCGCTGGGGTGGCCCACGCCATAGAAAAAGCCGTCGATCTTGCCGTCGCACAGCGCCGGGCCGTGCTCGTCGGCCTTGAGTTCGGAGGCCAGCGAGAAGTCGCCCAGCTTCCAGCCCATCGCGGCCAGCAGCTCCTCCATCGAGGCGCGCGTGCCCGAGCCGGGATTGCCGACGTTGAAACGCTTGCCCTTGAAATCGGTGAAAGCCTTGATGTTGGCCTCTTTGCGCGCCACCACGGTGAACGGCTCCGGATGGACCGAGAACACGGCGCGCTGATCGGCCCACGCGCCTGCGTCCTTGAACTGGCCAAGGCCCTTGGTGGCGTTGTACTGCACGTCCGATTGCGAGAACCCCAGGTCCAGCTCGCCGGCCTTGATCGTGTTGACGTTGAACACCGAGCCCCCAGTGGACTCCACGGAGCAGCGGATGCCGTGCTTCGCACGATCCTTGTTCACCAGACGGCAGATCGCGCCGCCCGCCGCGTAATAAACGCCCGTGACGCCGCCGGTGCCGATGGTGATGAACTTCTGCTGGGCGGCCGCGGGCGCGCTCCAGACAGCAGCGGTGACGGCCACGGCGGCCGCCAGCGTTTGAAGCACGAATTTTCCGGACATTTGCTTCTTCTCCTTGGTTGTTCAGATGGATTGGATGGCGGCCTGGATCGCCGCTTGCAGGCGCTCGGCGATGAGGGCCAGATCGGCTTCGCCGGCGATGAAAGGCGGCGCCAGCAGCACATGGTCACCATAGCGGCCATCCACGGTGCCGCCCATCGGGTAAACCATCAAGCCCCGCGCCATGGCCTGGCTCTTGATCCGGGCGTGCAGCTTGAGCGCCGGATCGAACGGCGCCTTGCTGCCACGGTCCTGTACCAGCTCGATTCCCCAAAACAGGCCGCGCCCCCGGATGTCGCCGACATGCGGATGGGCGCCCAACGCATCGATCAACAGGCCCCGCAGCCGTGTTCCGCTTTCGCGCACGCGCACAAGCAGGCCGTCGCGCTCGATCACTTTCTGCACCGCCAGCGCGGCGGCGCACGCCACCGGATGCCCCAGATACGTGTGGCCGTGCTGGAAAAAGCCCGAGCCCTGCGACATCGCATCCACGATCTTCTTTTGGGCCAGCACAGCGCCGATCGGCTGGTAGCCGCCGCCCAGGCCCTTGGCGATGACCAGCAGGTCCGGCACGACGCCTTCCTGCTCGCAGGCGTGCAGGCGGCCGGTTCGTCCCATGCCGCACATGACTTCGTCCAGGATCAACAGCACCCCGTGGCGGTCGCAGACCTGGCGCACCGCCTGGAAATAGCCGGGCACCGGCGTCAACACGCCCGCTGTGGCGCCGCCGACCGTCTCGGCAAGAAAGGCGATGACCTTGCCGCTGCCCAGCCGCTCGATCGCTGCGTCGAGCTCTTGCGCGAGGCGCAGGCCAT
>DATMBW010000065.1:0-3674 GCA_035559095.1 Ramlibacter sp. | reverse complement strand
TGCGCGGTTCCGGCGGCGGACTTTGGTGGGCGGCCTTTGCCCTGGCCATCGCGTGCTTGTTGGGATATTGGCTGCTTCGACGCCTGGGCTGAGAAGGGGCGCAAGGCCGTTGCCGGGCGAGCCGCGCGCCTTCATTGATTGCGATCCGCTGTAACCCGGTCAAAGGCGGGCAGGTACGGGCAGTGTCGCCGCTCAGGTAGGCGGCTGCGCCTCGGGGACGCGCCAGGCATAGCATCCCCGGTAGGCATGCCAGCTGGCATGGCCCAGCCACGGGCCCACCACCAGCAGCCCGATCGCCCATGGAAGCATCAAGGCGCCGAGCACCAGGGCCACGATGAGCGCCCCCCAGACCAGCATGGGCCCGGTGCGCAAGGCAACTACCTGGATGCTGGCGAGGCCCGCGGTAACGGCATCGGTGTCCCGGTCGAGGATCATCGGCAGGGACACCACGCAGGTCGAAAACACCAGGCCCGCAAAAATCCCGCCCACCGCCAGGTAAACGACAATGAATTGCCAGTTCTTCGGGTTGAACACGGCTTGCAGCACGCTGGCCGTGGTCGGCAGGGCGGCGGTGTTGAAAAACACCGCGAACACCACCAGCGAGGCGCGGCCCCACAGCAGCTCCAGCAGCAGGATCACCAGCACCAGCATGCCCATGCTGCCCAGGTGCTGGTTCCAGCAGGTCAGGGAAGCACCCAGGCTTTGCGGCAACCGCTGCTCGCGCCGCCGGCTCACTTCGTACAGACCCAGGGCCAGGAACGGACCCACCAGAAAGCATCCGGACACGAACGAGATGACGTAGTGCGGCAGGTTGCGGAACACGGCGCCCAGGATGAGAGCCATCAGCCAGAAGCACAGGCCATAGAACAGCGCGATGCCCGGCGCCGCCATCAGGTCGCCCCACCCCGCGCGCAGCCATCCCAGTGGATCCGTTAACCGTAGCGTCCGCAGCTCACGCCTGCTTGCCTGCGCGTTCGGGACGGCCCGGTCGGCGGGCGACGCGTTGATGTCGGGCTCGGCAGGGGGCGGCATGCTAGCGTCCTGTCCGGCAACTATCTGTACTCTGGTTCGAGTCCATGCGGTGATGATCGGCGGTTGGCCAAAGGGGGTCAAGACGGGACGCCTTGCCCCCTTTGGACGGCCGGCGAGTGCACCGGGGGCCTGTCCTTCCGAGAACAGCTATTTGCGGGACAGGAGACTTATCCGACCCACTTCCTCGCGTTGCGCCAGATCCGCATCCAGGGACTGAACGCGTCGCGGTCGCCCGAGGTCCAGCTCATCTGGACATTGCGGAACACCCGTTCCGGGTGCGGCATCATGGCCGTGAACCGTCCGTCGGCCGTCGTGACGGCGGTCAGGCCCGCCGGACTGCCGTTCGGGTTGAGGGGATAGGTTTCGGTCGGGTTGCCCCGGTGATCGGTGAAACGCATGGCCGCGATGACGCCGTCCCTGTCGCCGCGTTGATCGAAATTGGCGTAACCCTCGCCGTGGGCCACGGCAATGGGCAGCCGGCTGCCGCCCATGCCGGCGAAGAACAGGCTCGGTGAGGGCAGCACTTCGACCTGCGACAGGCGTGCTTCGTAGCGCTCGCTGCGGTTGGTGGTGAACCGGGGCCACGCCTGCGCTCCCGGAACGATGTCGGCCAGTTCGGCCAGCATCTGGCAGCCGTTGCAAACCCCGAGGGCGAACGTGTCGCCGCGCCCGAAGAAAGCCTTGAACTGGTCGGCCAGTTGCGCATTGAACGTGATGCTGCGCGCCCAGCCGATGCCCGCACCCAGCGTGTCGCCGTAGCTGAAGCCGCCGCACGCCACGAAGCCCTTGAAGTCATCCAGCCGCGCGCGGCCGGCCTGCAGGTCGGTCATGTGGACGTCGTACGCGTCGAAGCCGGCCTCGGTGAAGCAGTAGGCCATCTCGACGTGGGAGTTGACTCCCTGCTCGCGCAGGATCGCGACCTTGGGGCGGGCGAGGTTGAGGGCGGGTGCCTCCGGTTGGCCCGCATGCGCGGCTTCAGGAAGAAACACGTGCAGGCCGGGATCGCCCGGGTCGCCGGCGGCGGCATGTTCCGCGTCGGCGCCGGCCGGGTTGTCGCGCTGGCGGCAGATCTGCCAGCTCACGCTGTCCCACACCCGATGCAGGTCGGCCAGCCCGGCGGAGAACACGGCCTTGGTGTCGCGCCAGACCTGCACTTCGCCCTTGCCGGCATCCATGGCGGATGCGTCGGGGCGGGTTGTGCCGACGAAATGGCTGTGGCGGGACAGGCCGTGCTCGCGCAGCAGCTGCATCACCCCGTTGCGCTCGGCCGTGCGCACCTGCAGCAGCACGCCCAGCTCTTCGTTGAACAGCACCTTGAGCGTGAGCTCGTCGCGGCGCGCGCCGACCTGGCTCGCCCAGTTCTTCGCGTCGCCGTAATCGGCGCGGCCGTCGGAGATGCCATCGCCTTCAGTGACCAGCAGGTCCACGTTGAGCGAAATGCCGACGTGCCCGGCGAAAGCCATCTCGCAGGCAGCCGCGAACAGGCCGCCATCGCTGCGGTCGTGGTACGCGAGGATCTTGCCCTGGGCCCGCAGCGCGTTCACAGCCGCGACAAGGCTGGTCAGGTCCTTGGGGTCGTGCAGGTCTGGCACTTCGTGGCCCACCTGGTCCAGCGCCTGGGCCAGGATGCTGCCGCCCATGCGGTTGCGGCCGCGACCGAGGTCGATCAGGACCAGGGTGGTGTCCTGCGTCGCCTCGAGCTGGGGCGTGAGCGTGCCGCGCACGTCCCCGAGCGTGGCGAACGCGCTGACGATCAGGCTCACCGGCGAGATGACCTTCTTGGCTGTGCCGCCACCGGGCGAAGCCTGCGCCGGCTCCACCCACTGGGTGCGCATCGACAGGCTGTCCTTGCCGACCGGGATCGAGATGCCAAGCGCCGGGCACAGATCCATGCCCACGGCGCGCACGGTTTCATACAGCGCGGCGTCCTCGCCGGGTTCGCCGCAGGCCGCCATCCAGTTGGCCGACAGCTTTACCCGATCCAGCTCGATCGGCGCCGCCAGCAGGTTGGTGATGGCTTCGGCCACGGCCATGCGCCCCGAAGCCGGCGCATCGATCGTGGCCAGCGGCGTGCGCTCGCCCATGCTCATCGCTTCGCCCGCGAAGCCCTTGTAATCGGCCAGTGTCACCGCGCAATCGGCCACCGGCACCTGCCAGGGGCCGACCATCTGGTCGCGGTGCGAGAGCCCGCCCACCGTCCTGTCGCCGATCGTCACGAGAAAGCGCTTGGAGGCCACTGTCGGATGGCCCAGGACCTTGATCGCCGCGTCCTGCAGGCTCACGCCGGTGAGATCCACCGGCTTGAATTCGCGCCTGACGGTCTTCACGTCGCGGTGCATCTTGGGCGGCTTGCCCAGCAGCACGTTCATGGGCATGTCCACTGGTGGTTGAGCGTCGGGCGTTGGGCGTTGGGCGTGGGGGTCCTCGTGTTCCCGCTCAACGATCAAACGCCGCTCCTCGGTCGCCACGCCCACCACCGCGAACGGGCAGCGCTCGCGTTCGCAGAATGCCTTGAACTGCTCGAGCGACTGCGGTGCGATCGCGAGCACATAGCGCTCCTGGCTCTCGTTGCACCAGATTTCCTTCGGTGCGAGGCCCGATTCCTCCAGGGGAATCCTGCGCAGGTCGAACCTCGCCCCGCG
>DATMBW010000064.1:0-5695 GCA_035559095.1 Ramlibacter sp. | reverse complement strand
CAAACCCGCTGAACAGCGCCATGGTGGCCAGGTACTCGGTCAGCTGGCCCGCGCCGATCAGCAGCATGCGGAACTCGGGGCCGAACGTGTTCGCAAGCTCGGCTTCCGTGAGCACGAGCTCTTCAGGCGCGCCCGCCTTGCTCAGCCGGGCGGCGCCATCGCGCAGGCTGACCGCGCGGCGCATCAGTTGGCCGGCTTCGAGCGCTTCGACCAGGGAAGCCAGGCTGGCGCCGTCGGGATCATATTCAAGCAGCAGCTCCAGCGTGCCGCCGCAGGGCAAGCCGAAGCGGTGGGCCTCGTCGGCGGTGATGCCGTACTTCACGAAACCCGGCGGGCCCGCGGGAATCTCGTGCCCCGGCTCGCCGCCGGCATGGGCCCGGGTGAAGCGGTAGATCAGGTCGTCCTCGATGCAGCCGCCCGAGACCGAGCCGACCACGGCGCCGTCCTCGCACAGCGCCATGATCGAGCCGACCGGCCGCGGCGACGAACCCCAGGTGCGCACCACCGTCGCCAGCAACGCACGCTTGCCCGCCAGACGCCAGTCGCGCAGGGTGCGCAGCACGACCACATCGAGATTTTCCATCACATTCCTTTCGCGCGCGGACGCCACGGCGTTCAGCGCAACAGCCATGCCGCCGCCGCAAGCAGCAGCGCAGCCGCGGCAATCCAGGCCCAGACAGGGATTGTCACACCGGGCTGGCCGGCGACCACCGCTGTCCCCCGGGCCGCGGCCGCCGCGGCATAGGCCTGCGGATGCTGGCGCTCCATTTCAGCGTCGAAGCGTTTGAAAAAATCCTCCGCCATCGATTTGGCCGCCCCATCGACCAGGCGCTGGCCGATCTGCGCGATCTTGCCGCCTACCTGGGCATGCACGGTGTAGGCCAGATCGCAGCCCGTGCCCTGGGGCGTGAGCGTCACCCTGGAATTGCCCTTGCCGAATCCGGCGGCCCCGCCCTGCCCGTCGAAGCCGATGGTGTAGCTCGCGGGCGGGTTGATGTCCGACAGGCTGATCTTGCCGGCGAACCTGGCCGCCACCGGACCGACCTTGACGGCCACCCCGACCGCGTACTGGTTCTCGCCCGTGGGCTCGAACTTGTCGCAGCCGGGGATGCAGGCCTTGAGGACTTCGGGACTGTTGAGTGCATCCCAGGCCTGCTGTTGCGTGATCGCCAGCGCGCGGCTGCCTTGCATGTCCATGTCAACGTCCCATCAGGGCCGCCAGGCTGGCGGCCAGTTCTTCGAGCTTGCTGATGTTGTGCACGGCCAGCATGCCGTGCGCGTGACGGTGCAGCACCGCGGCGCCGCGCGCCGTGGGCGCATACCCGTCGAAGCGCAACAGGGGATTGAGCCAAAGCAGCCGCCGGCTGCGGCGGCGCAACCAGTCGAGTTCGCGCGCCAGGTCTTCCGGCGCTCCGGTGTCCAGGCCGTCGGTGATCGCCAGCACCAGGGTGCGGCGGCCCACCAGCCGGCGAGCATGCTGCTGGCGCAGCGTGGCCAGCGATTCGCCCATGCGTGTGCCGCCGGCGAAATCGCTGATGGCCGCGCTGGCCGCCGCCAGCATGGCGTCGGTGTCGGCCAGCCGGAAGGCCGGTGTCAGGTCCGTGAGCTGGGTACCAAAAGCGAACACGTCGCGCCGAGCGACGCGGTCGTGCCCGCCGCGGGTCGCCGCATGCAGGAACGCCAGCAGCAGGCGCGCATAGCGCTCCATCGAGCCCGAGACGTCCACCAGCACCAGCAGAGGCAAGGGTTGCGGGTGGCGCTGCAGCCGCTGCAATTGCACCAGCTCGCCACCGGTGCCCGCGGCCCGGCGCATCACACCGGCCCAATGCATTCGCGCACCACGCACACCGGGCTGCAGTCGCCGCGAGGGAACGCAGGGAACGGGCAACGCGATGTCGCGCGCCAGCCGCTCGACCAGGCCGTACTCGCCGGCGCTCAATGCGTTGAAGTCGGCATGCTTGAGCCGCACCAGGTCGCTGGCGGTCATGGCGGCGTCGAACTCGGCCTTCTGGTCCTGCTTTTTCGGCTGGCTCTGGCCGAACGCCTTCTGCGGCGAAAGCGCTTCGCGCACCCGCGGGCGGCGCTTGCTGGGTTCGGCCTTTCCTTCCGCGCTGGGCAGCATCTGGGCCAGCAGCTTGTTGGCAATCTCGGGGTTGCGGAAATAGACGTCGAACAACTCGCGAAACACGATCCGGTCCTGCTCCCGGCTGATCATCACGGCTTCCATCGCGGCGCCCAGGTCGCCCCGGCTGGACACGCCCACGAGCTGTGCGGCCTGCTGCGCCAGCGCGATGCGCGCGCTGTCGGTGCGCACGCCGGCCCGGCGCAGGGCACGGCCGAACCCCGTGATGTTGTCGGCCAGCTTGCCGGTGCGCGCGTCCCCCAGTTGCATTTTCAATACGGCAAGAATTACCGTCCTTGCCTTCAGGTGTCCGTAGTCTCAGGATTCAACAGTTCCACAGCCAGATCGCGCGTCAAGGCGGCCACGTCCTCGCGCTGCTTGAACAGGATGCCCGCGGTATCGGTCACCACTTCCGGGTCCACCGCCAGGGTGTCCAGCGCCACCAGGGCCTTGGCCCACTCGACGCTTTCGGCAATGCCGGGGGCGCGCTGGAACGCGTTGGTGAAAGGCTGGCTGCGCAGCTTGCCGACGAAGTCCGCCACCTGCCGCGCCAGCGCCTCGCTGGCCCCGGGCACCTGCGCGCGTACGATGTCCAGCTCGCGGTCGCGGTCCGGGTAGTCGAGCCAGTGGTACAGGCAGCGGCGCTTGACCGCGTCGTTCAGTTCGCGCGTGCGGTTGCTGGTCAGGATCGTGACCGGGGTGGCCTCGGCGCGCACCGTCCCGATCTCCGGAATGCTCACCTGGTATTCACCCAGGTATTCGAGCAGGAAGGCTTCGAACGGCTCGTCGGCGCGGTCGACCTCGTCGATCAGCAACACCGCGCCGGGCGCCGGCGCCTGCAGCGCCTGCAGCAGGGGACGGCGAATCAGGTAGCGGTCCTGATAGACCTCGCGTTCCACCTGGGCCGTGTCCGTGGCATGCCGCATCTCGGCAGCGCGCATGTGCAGCAACTGAGCCGCGTAGTTCCACTCGTAGAGGGCCTCGCGCTGCTCCAGGCCGTCGTAGCACTGCAGGCGCAGCAGGTCGCGCGGCAGGGACAGCGCCAGTGCCTTGGCCAGTTCGGTCTTGCCCACGCCCGGCTCGCCTTCGAGCAGCAGGGGGCGCTGCAGCCGCAGGGCCAGGAACACCGCCGTCGCCAGCCGCCGGTCGGCGAAGTAGCCAACGCGCTGCAGCCCCTGCATCAGCGCATCGATGGATGCGAACACTCAGGCCTTTGCCACAGCGCGCTGCGCCATCACGCTGATCAGGTTGGCCCGATAGGCGGCCGACGCGTGGATATCGCTGCCGAGGTCGCCGGCATCGATGGCCACGCCGGCCGCCGCCTCCGGAGTGAAACTGCGGTTCAAGGCGTCTTCCAGCCCCTTGTGGCGGAACACCCCGTTGCCGCCGCCGGTCACGGCGACGCGCACGCCGGCATCGGTCTGCGCGACGAACACCCCGATCAGCGCGAAGCGCGATGCCGGCTGCTTGAACTTCATGTAGGCCGCGCGCTTGGGCGCCGGAAAGCTGATCGCGGTGATCAGTTCGCCCGGCTCCAGTGCCGTGGCGAACAGCCCCGTGAAGAAATCGTCGGCGGCGATCTGGCGCTGCGTGGTCTGCACGGTAGCGCCCAGGCCGAGCACCGCGCTGGGGTAGCAGGCCGCTGGGTCGTTGTTGGCGACCGAGCCGCCGAGCGTTCCCAGCGCGCGCACCTGCTTGTCGCCGATATGACCGGCCAGCTCGGCCAGGGCCGGGATGGCCGACTTGACCACGTCACTCTCGGCGACGTCGGCATGGCGGGCCATCGCCCCGATCACGAGATTGTTGCCATCCTTGCGAATGGCCGCCAGGTCCTTGATGCCGCCGAGGTCGGCCAGCGTCTTCGGATCGGACAGGCGCAGCTTCATCGAGGCCAGCAGCGTCTGACCTCCGGCCAGCACGGTGGCGCCGGACGCGGCCAGTTTGGCGGCGTCGGCGGTGGTCGACGGACGTTCGAAGGTGAATGCGTACATATTCTCTCCTTGAGCGTTGCTTCACGCCTTGGCGGCCTGGATCGCTTCCCACACGCGGGCGGGCGAAGCGGGCATGTCCAGATCCTTCACGCCCAGGTCGCGCAGGGCGTCAAGCACGGCGTTGATCACCGCAGGCGGCGAGCCGATCGCGCCGGCCTCGCCGCAGCCTTTGGTGCCCATCGCGTTGTGGCTGCACGGCGTGCACACCGTGTCGACCTTGAACATCGGGACATCGTCGGCGCGCGGCATGGCGTAGTCCATGAAGCTGCCCGTGAGCAACTGGCCCGACTCGGGGTCGTACACGCAGTTTTCCAGCAGCGCCTGGCCGATGCCCTGCACCAGCCCGCCGTGCACCTGGCCTTCGACGATCATTGGATTGATGATGGTGCCGAAGTCGTCCACGGCGGTGAACCGGTCGATGCGGGTCGTGCCGGTGGCCGGGTCCACCTCCACTTCGCAGATGTAGGTGCCGGCCGGGAAGGTGAAGTTGGTGGGGTCGTAGAACGCGGTCTCGTTCAGGCCCGGCTCCAGCTTGTCCAGCGGGTAGTTGTGCGGCACATAAGCCGTCAAGGCGACCTGCCCGAACGGGACCTTCTTGTCGGTGCCCTTGACGGTGAATTCACCGTTGGCGAACTCGACGTCGGCATCGCTGGCTTCCATCAGGTGCGCGGCGATCTTCTTGGCCTTGGCCTCGATCTTGTCCAGCGCCCGCATGATGGCCGCGCCGCCGACGCTGATCGAACGCGAGCCGTAGGTGCCCATGCCGAACGGCACCCGGCCCGTATCGCCGTGCACCACGTCCACGTTCTCCACCGGAATGCCCAGGCGCGCGGCGACCACCTGGGCGAACGTGGTTTCATGGCCCTGGCCGTGGCTGTGCGAGCCGGTGAACACCGTCACGCTGCCGGTCGGGTGGACGCGGATTTCCCCGCACTCGAACAGGCCCGCGCGCGCGCCCAGGGCGCCGGCGATGTTGCTGGGCGCGATGCCGCTGGCCTCGATATAGCTGCTGTAGCCGATGCCGCGCTTGAGCCCCTTGGCGGTGCTGGCCGCCTTGCGCGCCTCGTACCCGGCCACCTCGGCCAGCGCCTGGGCCTTGTCCATGCAGGCGTGGTAATCGCCCACGTCGTATTGCAGCGCCACCGGCGTCTGGTACGGGAAGCTGGTGATGAAATTGCGCTTGCGGATTTCGTCCTGGGGGAGGCCCAGTTCCCAGGCACAGCGAGTGACCAGCCGCTCGAGCAGGTAAGTGGCCTCGGGCCGGCCCGCGCCCCGGTATGCATCGACCGGGACGGTGTTGGTGAACCAGGCATCGACTTCCACATGGATCTGCGGCGTGGTGTACTGGCCGGCCAGCAAGGTCGCGTAGAGGATGGTGGGCACGCAAGTCGAGAAAGTCGACAGGTAGGCACCCAGGTTGGCGTCGGTGTGCACCCGCAGCGCGAGGAACTTGCCGTCCTTGTCGGTGGCCAGTTCGGCATGGCTCACATGATCCCGGCCGTGCGCGTCGCTCAGGAAGCTCTCGCTGCGTTCGGCCGTCCACTTGATGCTGGAATTGAGCTGCCTGGCGGCCCAGGTCAGC
>DATMBW010000063.1:0-2914 GCA_035559095.1 Ramlibacter sp. | reverse complement strand
AAACCGCGCTGGAAAGCCTGGGTGGCCTGCTGGCGGCTGGGGATTTCGGCGCGGAGCGGCTGCACCGTGAGATCGCCGCTGCGCTGCGCAAGGCATTTGGTGAAGCGGCTGCGCCGCTGGCCCAGGCCGTGCGCAACCACGACCACGAGGGCGCCCTTGCGCTGATCGACACATTGAAGGCCGCTGCCCTGCGGGCGGCCGTGACTGCGAAAGAGGTTTGATGAACAACAGTTTCGAAGATGTTCCGGCACGGCCCGTGGTGCTGGTGGTGGACGATTCGCCCGACTACCTCAGCATGATCGGAGGCATGCTGGAAGGCGCGTACACCGTGCGGGTGGCCAGTTCGGGCCGGCGCGCCCTGCAGCTGGCGCTGCAGGAGCCCCATCCCGATCTGGTGCTGCTGGACGTCCTCATGCCCGACATGGACGGGCACGCCGTGCTCGCGGCGCTGCGGCAGGACCGCCGCACCAGCGACATACCCGCCATCTTCTTCACCAGCCTGGAAGACACGCGCGAAGAGCTGGTCGGGCTGGCCGAGGGCGCGGCCGACTACATCGTGAAGCCGGCCGCGGCCGCGGTCGTCCGTGCCCGTGTGCGCGTGCAGATCGAACTCAAGCAGATGCGCGACCGGTTGCGCGATCGCAACGACGCCCTGCAGCGGGAAATCGAGTCCCGCAGCCGGCTCGAGCAGGCGCTGCAGGCCACGATCGCCGACCTGGAGGCCTTCAGCTACAGCGTATCGCACGACCTGCGCTCGCCTCTGAGCGCCATCAACGCTTTCGCGGTCTCATTGCTGGAGACGGAAGCGGGCAAACTGACCAAGGAAGGGCAGCACCGGCTGGACCGCATCGTCGCCGGTTCGCGCCGGCTGAACAAGATGATCGACGACATCCTGCTTTGCTCGCGCGCCGAGCGCGCGGAGATGCGCCTGCAGACCGTGAACCTGGGCGCCATGGTGGCCGAAGTGGTGGCGGAATTGCGCCCCAGCTGGCCCGCCGCGCGCATCGCCGTCGGCCAGTTGCCGACGGTGCACGCGGATGCCACGATGCTGCGGCAGGTGATCGCCAATCTGCTCGGAAATGCCCTGAAGTTCTCCGCCGGCAGTCCCGATGCCCAGGTGCACGTCGAGGCACGCTTGGTGGACGGAGTGACGGAGATCATGGTTCGCGACAACGGCGCCGGCTTCGACATGGCGTACGGCTACAAGCTGTTCGGCCTGTTCCAGCGGCTGCACAAGGACAACGAGTTCCCCGGCACGGGCGTCGGCCTGGCGATCGTGAAGCGGCTGGTATCGCGCCACGGCGGCTGCGTCCGGGCCGAGTCCGTGCCGGGCGGCTGGACGACGTTCGGCTTCACGCTGGGCGGCGTGACCCGCGAAGGAGTGGCCGCACAAGCCGGGGCGGCACGGCAGCTGTCAGCCCAGTGGCAATGATTCCAGGTAGTAGGGCACGTGGCAGCTCCAGTGGAGCTCGCGCTCGATGCGCTGGCGCATCGCATCGGCGGCGGCCGGCTCGCCGTGCGTGACGAATGTCCGCCGCGGCGTCCGGCTGAAGCCGCGTAGCCATTCCAGGATCTCGGCCGCATCGGCGTGCGCCGACAAGGTATCGAGCATCGCCACTTCCGCGCGCACCGGCACGTCCTGGCCGTGAATCCGTACTGTCTCCGCGCCGCCCGCGATCGTCGCGCCGCGGGTGCCGCCGGCCTGGTACCCGGCGAACAGGATGGTGTTGCGCTTGTCCGGCGCGAAGGCTTTCAGGTGGTGCACCACGCGCCCGCCGGTGGCCATGCCGCTGGCCGCGATGATCACCATGGGGCCGCGCCGCGCGTTGAGCCGCTGCGATTCCTCGGGCGTCTCGACCACCTGCACGGCGCGGGCCATGGCTTCGCATTCGGCCGGCGTGAGGCGCAACTGCCCGATGTGGTGCCTGAAAACCTGGGTGGCGGTGGCCGCCATGGGACTGTTCAGGTACACCGGCAAGTCCGGGATCGTGCGCCCGGCCTTGAGCCGGTGGATGCAGTACATCAGCGTCTGCGCGCGACCCACCGCGAAGGCGGGGATCACCACGACGCCGCCGCGCGCCGCGGTTCGGTTGATGACGTCGCCCAACTGCCGCATCACGTCGGTGCGCTCGTGCAGGCGGTTGCCGTAGGTCGATTCGACCACCAGGTAGTCCGCGCCTTCCATGCGCGCGGGCCCTTTCAGCAGCAGGTCATCGGGCCGGCCGATATCGCCTGAAAAGAGCACGGTCCGGCTGCCGTCGTCCACGTGGACGAACGAAGAGCCGGGCATGTGGCCCGAAGGTGAGAGCCTGGCCTCCAGGCCTTGCGCGAGCGGCCAGGCGCTGTCGAATTGCACCGGCTTGAACAGTTTCAGGCAGCGCAGCGCATCCTCGCGCGTGTACAAGGGCAGGGCGGGTGCGTGCCTGCTCAGGCGATGCCGATTGAGATATTCGGCTTCTTCCTCGAGCAGATGGCCCGAGTCCGGCAGCAGGATCCGACACAGTTCATGCGTGGCCGCGGTGCAGAAGACCGGGCCGCGAAAACCCTGGCGCGCCAGCAGCGGGAGGTAGCCACTGTGGTCGAGGTGGGCGTGCGTGAGGACCACGGCATCGATGGAGGAAGGGGCCACGGGAAGCGCCGACCAGTTGCGCAGCCGCAGTTCCTTGTAGCCCTGGAACAGGCCGCAATCCACCAGCACCGTGGATGCTCCTGCCCGCAGCAGGTACTTCGAGCCGGTCACCGTACCGGTCGCGCCGAGAAATTGGAGTTCCATGGCTCAGTTTAGGGCCTGTTCACACTATTTTTGCCAGATGCGTTGCGATCAGAAGGGGTCAGCCGCTAGGCGCGGAACACGCCCATGCGCACCCCCAGGTGACCGCCCCGGTGCCAGGATTCACCACTTGGGCAGGATGCG
>DATMBW010000062.1:0-4638 GCA_035559095.1 Ramlibacter sp. | reverse complement strand
TGGTTCACGCCCACGAAGACGGGCTCCTACGACCTCCCTTGCGAGGAGCTCTGCGGGATCGGGCATTTCGCCATGCGCGGCAGGCTCGTGGTGGACGAACCCGCCGCCTACCAGGACTGGCTGGGCCGCCAGCCGACTTTCGCGCAGGCGAGCACCCGGCCGGCGGGCGACGTCGCGGCCGGCAAGCCACTGTACGCAGTGTGTGCGGCCTGCCACGGCGCCAACGGCGAGGGCAACGTCGCCATGAATGCGCCGAAACTGAGTGGGCAGGGCGCGTGGTACCTCGAACGGCAGCTGAAACTGTTCAAGCAGGGCGCTCGCGGCACGCACGAGAAGGACGTGTACGGCAAGATGATGGCGCCCATGGCCGCCACGCTGGCGGACGACGCCGCCGTCGCGAATGTCGTGGCCTATATCGCCACCCTGCCGGACACCCCCGCGCCGGCAACGATCAAGGGCAACCTGGATCACGGCCGGCAGCGCTACGCAACCTGCGCGGCATGCCATGGCACCGACGGGCGCGGGAATGCCGCGACCAACGCACCCCGCATCCAGGGCATGAGCGACTGGTACATGGCCACCCAGCTGAAGAACTTCAAGCACGGCGTCCGCGGCGGCAATGCGCAGGACGTCTATGGGGGCCAGATGGCGCTGATCGCCGGGATGCTGACCGACGATGCCGTGATCGGCGACATCCTGGCGTACATCAACTCGCGTGGAGCTCGAAACGGGGGAGCCCAATGACCACTTACGTTGCGCACGACGAATCGGAATTCGCACCGCCTGCGGAGGTCGAGGAGGTCGCGCTCTACCATCCCAAGACGTTCGTCGGCAAGTACATCTGGAGCCAGGATGCCAAGGTGATCGCGATCCAGTATGCGATCACGGCGATCGGCATCGGGCTGGTGGCGCTGGTGTTCTCGTGGCTGATGCGGCTGCAGCTCGGCTTTCCGGGCCGCGTCGCCTTCATCGACCCGAGCACCTATCTCCAGCTGGTCAGCATGCACGGGATGATCATGGTGATCTACCTGCTCACGGCGCTGTTCCTGGGCGGGTTCGGCAACTACCTGATCCCGCTGATGGTCGGGGCCCGCGACATGGTGTTCCCCTACGTCAACATGCTCAGCTACTGGATCTACCTGCTCGCCGTGATCCTGCTGGTCGTGAGCTTCTTCGTGCCGGGAGGGCCGACCGGCGCAGGGTGGACCCTGTACCCGCCGCAGGCGATCCTGGACGGCACGCCCGGAGCGCACTTGGGCATCATCCTGATGCTCATCTCGCTGGGGGTCTTTGTCGTCGGGTTCACCATGGGCGGCCTGAACTATGTGGTGACGGTGCTGCAGGCCCGCACGAGGGGCATGACGATGATGCGCCTGCCGCTGACGGTGTGGGGCATCTTCATGGCCACCATCCTCGCGTTACTGGCGTTTCCCGCCCTGTTCGTCAGCGCGATCATGATGACGCTGGACATGGCGCTGGGTACCAGTTTCTTCATGCCCGCCCTGGTCTCGAAGGGGCAGCAAATGAGCTACACGGGCGGCAATCCGCTGCTGTTCCAGCACCTGTTCTGGTTCTTCGGCCACCCCGAGGTCTACATCGTGGCGCTGCCCGCATTCGGCATCGTGTCCGACCTGGTCAGCACCCATGCGCGCAAGAACATCTTCGGCTACCGCATGATGGTATGGGCCATCCTGATCATCGGGGCCTTAAGCTTCATCGTGTGGGCGCACCACATGTACGTCAGCGGCATGAACCCGTACTTCGGCTTCTTCTTCGCCACCACCACGCTGATCATCGCGGTCCCCACCGCCATCAAGGTCTACAACTGGGTGCTGACGCTGTGGAAGGGCAACATCCAGCTGACCCTGCCGATGCTGTTCGCGATCGCGTTCATCTTCACGTTTGTGAACGGCGGCCTGTCCGGCCTGTTCCTGGGCAACGTGGTGGTGGACATGCCGCTGTCGGACACCATGTTCGTCGTCGCGCATTTCCACATGGTGATGGGGATCGCGCCGGTGCTGGTGGTGTTCGGGGCCATCTACCACTGGTACCCGAAGATCACCGGGCGCATGCTGGACGACACGCTGGGCAAGATCCACTTCTGGGTCACCTTCATCGGCACCTACGCGATCTTCTATCCCATGCACTACCTGGGGTTCATGGGGATCCCGCGCCGCTACTACGCGATCGGCGGCACGAACTTCATCCCCGACTCGGCGCACCTGCTGAACGCATGGATCTCGCTGGCGGCCTTTGTCGTCGGCGCGGCGCAGATCGTGTTCCTGTACAACCTGGCGCACAGCTACTTCCGGGGCAGGCCGTCCGGCGGCAACCCGTGGCACGCCACCACCCTGGAATGGCAGACACCCCAGACCCCGCCGAAGCACGGGAATTTCGGCAAGGAACTGCCGGTCGTCCATCGCTGGGCGTACGACTACGGCGTCCCGGGGCTCAAGACCGACTACATCCCGCAGAACGTCCCACCGTCGGAAGTGGCGGCCGAGGCCTGGGCCAAGATCCCGCAGCCGGCAGGAGGATAGCGGCATGACCATTGGGCTGGTCTTCCTCTCCGTGCTGATGGCGGTCATCGTGTGGTGGCTGTTCCGGCAGACGATCGATGTGCAGCCCTGGCAGGCGCAAGTCGCCGTTGCGGAGCTGGGGGCGGCAGCGGCGCGGCCGGCGGCGAAAACGGCTTTGTGGGTGTTCCTGGGCGTCGCGACCTCGTTGTTCGTGCTGTTCGTCAGCGCCTATGCCATGCGCCTGAGCCTGGCGGACTGGAACCCGCTGCCCCGGCCCAGGCTGCTGATGCTGAACACCGTGCTCCTGGTCTGCGCGAGCCTGGCCATGGAGTGGACCGTGCATGCCGCACGCCGCGCCGACCAGGACGACGTGCGGCGCGGCCTGTGGGCGAGCGGCCTGCTGACCTTCGGCTTCCTCGCCGGACAGCTGATCGTCTGGAAACAGTTGAACGACGCCGGGTACTTCGTCTCGGCCAGTGCTGCCACGGCCTTTTTCTACCTGCTTACGGCGGTGCACGGCCTGCACGTGCTCGGCGGCCTGGTGGCATGGGCCCGCGCATCGGCCAGGGCGTGGCGGGGAACGGACCCGGCCAGGACCAGGCTCGCCGTCGAATTGTGCGCGACCTACTGGCATTTCCTGCTTGCCGTCTGGGTGGTGCTGTATGCGCTGCTCGTGTCGGAAGGGGTTGGCTTGGCGATCTGCTCGTCCACCCCGTTGTGATCAAGGAGGCGAACCTCATGACGACGCACGAAGCAACCGGTACGGCAGGAACGCTGGCCCCGTCCGGCCACTGGCAAAGCGTCGTCGCGGACGTGTCCTCGGACCAACGCGCCTTCAAGGGCGTGCCCTGGGGCAAGCCGATGATGTGGATCTTCCTGCTCAGCGACACCTTCATCTTCGGCAGCTTCCTGATCTCGTACATGACGGTGCGAGTGTCCACCACCGTGCCCTGGCCCAATCCGAGCGAGGTCTTCTCGCTGATGCTCTTCGGCAAGAACGTTCCCCTGCTGCTGATCGCGATCATGACCTTCATCCTGATCAGCAGCAGCGGCACGATGGCCCTGGCGGTGAATTACGGCTACCGGCGGGACCGCAAGACCACCTTCGCGTTGCTGCTGGCCACCGCCGCTCTGGGCGCCACCTTCGTCGGGATGCAGGCGTTCGAGTGGTACAAGCTGATTTCCGAAGGGGTGCGCCCCTGGGGCAACCCCTGGGGCGCGGCCCAGTTCGGTTCCGCGTTCTTCATGATCACGGGCTTTCACGGCACGCACGTGACGATCGGCGTGATCTTCCTGCTGATCGTCGGGGCGAAGGTGCTGCGCGGCTCCCTCGACCGGCAACGACCTGGCTTCCTGACCGGGCGCAGGGGGAACTACGAGATCGTCGAGATCATGGGCCTGTACTGGCACTTCGTGGACCTGGTGTGGGTCTTCATCTTCGCGTTCTTCTATCTCTGGTAGCAGCAGAAAGCCAAGCAAATGGAAAACACCGAACACCCGCATGCCGCGCCTGCCGGGGAGCACTCCGCTTCGCATGCACAGGGCCAGCAGCATCCGCTGGGAATCTACTTCAAGATCTGGGGCCTGCTGTTCGTGCTCAGCGCGGCTTCCTACGCGGTCGACTACTTCCACGTCCAGGGCCTGCTTCGCTGGTCGCTGATCGTCACCTTCATGTTGCTGAAGGCCGGCCTGATCGTCGCCGTCTTCATGCACATGTTGTGGGAGCGGCTCGCGCTGGTGTACGCCATCCTGGTGCCGCCGCTGCTGCTGATCACCCTGATAGGGATCGGAGCGCTGGAGGCCGACTACACGTTCCTGGCGCGGGGAACGTTCTTCGCCCCCGCCATCGAGCAGCCGGCGCCGCCTGCCCACTAGAAGCAGTCGTGCGCAGGCGCGCCTCTGCTGGCCGCGGCCCGATCACGAACCTGGGTTTTGGAGGCGTCTGATTGATCGCGGCGAAAAGCCGAGGGAGCGCTACGGGTAGCGCCGCGAGAGCGATTCGGCAATGCACACGGGCTTGTCGCTGCCCTCGCGCTCCACCGTGACCTGCCAGGTCATCTGCAGACCGTTTTTCTCGATCGGCTCGCACGCCAGCAGCTTCAAGTGGCCGCGCAGACGG
>DATMBW010000061.1:0-6322 GCA_035559095.1 Ramlibacter sp. | reverse complement strand
CTGCGCGCCGGTGTTGCCGCCGGGGAAATTGACGATGTTGTACTTGGCGTAGAACTCCCGCATCAGCTTCAGGCCGTTGCCTTCATACATCCAGGCCGTCTGCTGCCGGCTGTTCAGGCCGAAGGGGATGGCGGTGCCCATGGCGAAGGCATCGTCCTTGCCGACGAAGTAATACGGCGCCGTCTGCGCCAGTTCCACCGAGGCCTGCTGAACGCCATCGACGACGCCCATCGCCGGCATCACCTCGCCCGCGGCATGGGTCGAGATTTCGAACTTGCCGCCGGACATGGCACGCACGGCCTTGGCGAAAGTTTCGGCGCTGCCGAACAGAGTGTCCAGGGACTTCGGGAAGCTCGATGCCAGGCGCCAGCGGATGGCCGCTTGCGCATGAACAGCCGGGGCGATGCCGCTGGCCAACACACCGGCGATGCCGGCGTTCCTGATGAGTGAACGACGATCCATGGTCAGTTCTCCTTCTCACGCGATGGGAGTCAAGGATGATGCTGCCGCGGATCGCCCGAAAGCTTTCAACTGACTGGCGCCAAGGACAGGTGCTTCTACCTAAGAAGAAGAGATGTCAATTCAAAGGCAAAAAAAAGGGCCCGCGAGGGGCCCTTGTGCTGCCTGGAAAGGCCGCGAAGCGGTCTTTCGTCTCAGAGCTTCTGGGACTGCATGAAGCGGTCGAACGTGGCTTCGGTGAAGCGGAACCACAGGTTCTGGTCGGAGCGGAACTTGGCGTAATCGCCGTAGATCTTGGCCCAGTCGGGATTCTTCGTGCCGATCTCCTGGTACAGGGCCATCGCTTCCTTGAATGCAGCGGCCAGGACGTCCTGCGAGAAGGGACGCAGTTTCGTGCCGGCGCCCACCAGTTGCTTCAGAGCCGTCGGGTTGAGCGCGTCGTAGCGGGCTTGCATCACCACGTGGGCATGGGCCGAGGCGGACTCGACGATCGCCTTGTTTTCGGCGGACAGGCCGTCCCAGGCCTTCTGGTTGATGAAGAAGTCCAGTTGCGGACCGCCTTCCCACCAGCCGGGATAGTAGTAGAAGGGCGCGACTTTGTTGAAGCCAAGCTTGTGGTCGTCGTAAGGTCCCACCCACTCGGCCGCGTCGATGGTGCCCTTTTCCAGCGCGGGATAGATTTCGCCGGCGGGGATGTTCTGCGGCACGCCGCCCAGGCGCTCGAGCACCTTGCCGGCGAAGCCGCCGATGCGCATCTTCAGGCCCTTGATGTCCTTGATCGACTTGATTTCCTTGCGGTACCAGCCGCCCATCTGCGCGCCGGTGTTGCCGCCCGGGAAATTGATGATGCTGAACTTGCTGTAGAACTCGCGCATCAGCTTCAGGCCGTTGCCCTCGTACATCCAGGAAGTCATCTGGCGGCTGTTCAGGCCGAACGGAATGGCGGTGCCCAGCGCGAAGCACTCGTTCTTGCCGAAGAAATAGTAGGGCGCCGTATGGGCGCACTCGACGGACCCTTGCTGCACGCCGTCCACCACGCCGAAAGCGGGCATCAGTTCACCCGCGGCATGCACCGACACTTCGAACTTGCCGCCGGACATGGCCTTGACCTGCTTGGCGAACACTTCCGCGGCGCCGTAGATCGTATCCAGCGACTTCGGAAAGCTCGACGCGAGGCGCCAGCGGATGGCCGCCTGGGCATGCACGGCGGGCGCGACGCCCGCGGCCAGCACACCCGCGATGCCGGCATTTTTGATGAGTGATCGACGATCCATTGATGCGCTCCTGTAGCGTGAGAATTAGAAACTGAGGACCAAAGATTGAGACAACTAACTGCCGCCAAATCTGTCCGCAATTCTAGGAACGCACCGACTTTGGTATTCAGGGGTTTTCCCTTGAGATTCGGCCGGAAGCCTTTGGTACTCAGGCTTCTGTCAGCAATGCCACAGGGGCAAGCGCGGCGCGCCGCGCCCCTACCGTCAAGAGGCTGAACCCACCACCTTCAGGGCTGGTGGGATGCGCTCTACAAAGCTTGCAAAACGCTGACGTATCGAAGCTTCCAGGCCTGCCGCGTCCAGCCCCTGCAGGGCCAGCAATTTGGCCGGGTCGCCATGCTCGATGAACTCGTCGCGCAGGCCCAGCTGCAACAACGGCCTGAGGACACCGGCCGCCTGCAGGGCTTCGGCCACCGCGCTGCCGGCGCCCCCCATGATGGCGCCCTCTTCCACGGTCACCAGCGCCTCATGTTGCGCAGCCACCTCCAGCAGCAGCTCGCGGTCCAGCGGCTTGGCCCATCGCATGTTCACCACAGTGGCATTGAGCCTCTCGGCCGCGGCCAGGGCCGGATACAGCAAGGTGCCGAAAGCCAGGATGGCGACGCCGCGGGCAACGCCGTCGCTGCCCGGCGCGCGCGCGCGCCGCACTTCGCCTTTGCCGAACGGCAACGCCCGCAAGCCCGCCTCCACGGCAACGCCCACCCCCGCTCCGCGCGGGTAGCGCACCGCCACCGGATGCTGCTGCTCGAAAGCGGTGGTCAGGAGCCGGCGGCATTCGTTCTCGTCGGCCGGGCACGCGATGCTCACGTTCGGGAGGCAGCGCAGGTACGCGATGTCGTACGCCCCCGCGTGGGTGGCGCCGTCGGCGCCGACCACGCCCGCGCGGTCCAGCGCGAACACCACCGGCAGGTTCTGCAGCGCCACATCGTGAATGAGCTGGTCGTAGGCGCGTTGCAGGAACGTGGAGTAGATGGCTACGACCGGCTTCATGCCCTCGCAGGCCAGGCCCGCCGCGAACGTGACCGAATGCTGTTCGGCGATCCCGACGTCGTAGTAGCGCTCGGGGAAACGCTTCTCGAACTCCACCAGCCCGGAGCCCTCGCGCATCGCGGGCGTGATGCCGATCAGGCGCGGGTCCTGTTGCGCCATGTCGCACAGCCACTGGCCGAACACCTGCGTGAACGTCTGCTTGGGCGGCGTGGCGGGCTTGGTGATGCCCACCGCGGGGTCGAACTTGCTGGGCCCGTGATACGCGACCGGGTCGGCCTCGGCCAGCTTGTAGCCCTGGCCTTTCCGGGTGACCACGTGCAGGAACTGCGGGCCCTTCAGATGCTTGATGTTTTCCAGGGTCGGCACCAGGGACTCGAGGTCGTGGCCGTCGATCGGTCCGATGTAGTTGAAGCCGAACTCCTCGAACAGCGTGGCCGGCACGATCATGCCCTTGGCATGCTCCTCGAATCGCTTGGCCAGCTCGAACAGCGGCGGCGCGACCTTGAGGACGTTCTTGCCCACGCTCTTGGCGGCCGCGTAGAACTGGCCGCTCATGAGCTGCGCGAGGTAGCGGTTCAGCGCGCCCACCGGCGGGCTGATCGACATGTCGTTGTCGTTGAGGATCACCAGCAGGTCGCATTCGGCGACGCCCGCGTTGTTCAGGCCCTCGAAGGCCATGCCCGCGCTCATCGCGCCGTCGCCAATGATGGCCACGGCCTTGCGGTTCTCGCCCTTCTGCCGCGCCGCCACCGCCATGCCGAGCGCGGCCGCGATACTCGTGGAGGAATGCGCCGTGCCGAAAGCGTCGTATTCGCTTTCACTGCGCTGCGGAAAGCCGGACAGGCCGCCGAGCTGGCGCAACGTGTCCATCCGGCCGCGACGGCCGGTCAACATCTTGTGCGGATAGGTCTGGTGGCCGACGTCCCACACCAGCCGGTCGTACGGCGTGTTGAAGACGTAATGCAGCGCGATCGTCAGTTCCACCGTGCCCAGGTTGGAGCTGAGGTGGCCGCCGGTTTTCGCCACGCTGTCCAGCAGGAAGGCGCGCAACTCGTCCGCCAGCGTGCTGAGCTGCGACCGCGGCAGCTTGCGCAGGTCCGCGGGGTCGTTGATCGTTTCGAGCAAGGGGGCCATCGGTTCGATTCTTCAGTTATCCCTGTTGACCACCATCATCGCAAGCGCCTGTAAAGCCCGTGTGTCCCGCAGGCCCGTGGCGGCCAGCGCCGCAAGCGCCTGGGACAGCAGCTCCCGCGCAAACGCCGCCGAGCCTTCCAGGCCCAGCAGCGACACGTAGGTCGGTTTGGCCTGGGCCGCATCCTTGCCGGCCGTTTTGCCGAGCGTGGCGGAGTCGGCCGTCACGTCCAGGATGTCGTCCACCACCTGGAACGCCAGGCCCACGGCAGCGCCATAGCCGGCCAGCCCCGCCCTGGCCTTGGCATCCGGCACGCCGCAGGCCGCGCCCATCAGCACGCTGGCTTGCAGCAGCGCGCCGGTCTTGCGGCAGTGCATGTCGCGCAGTTGCGCCTCGCTCAGGGGCCGGCCCACGCTGGCGAGGTCGATGGCCTGCCCGCCCGCCATGCCCGCATGACCGGCTGAGCGCGCGAGCAGCCGGCACAGCGCCGCCTGCACCTGCGCCGGCACGGCCACGCCATCGGGCGCCAGCAGCTCGAAGGCCAGCGCCTGCAGGGCATCGCCTGCCAACAGGGCCTGCGCCTGGCCGTATTGCACATGGACCGTTGGTTTGCCGCGCCGCAGGACGTCGTTGTCCATGCACGGCATGTCGTCGTGCACCAGCGAGTAGGCGTGAATGAGTTCGACGGCGCAGGCGGCGCGCAATGCGGCCTCCGGGTTGCCGTCCACGGCTTCGCAGGCCGCGAGCACCAGCAACGGCCGCAGGCGCTTGCCGCCGTCGAGCACGGCGTAGCGCATCGCCTCGCCCAGTCCCGCCGGCGCGTCGGCCACGACCCAGCGCGACAGGGCCTGCTCCACGCGGTCCAGACGCTGCGCGCTCCAGGCCTGCAGGTTGAATGGAGCCCCGACGCTGGCGGCCAAGGCCGCCGCGCTGCCTCCCGGGGGGGCGTCCGCGCCCTGGGTCGGCCCGGCGTCGCGGGTCACTCTTGCGTCCACGGCTTCAGGGTGCCTTCGTCGAGCACCTTGATCTGGTTTTCCACCGCCTGCAACTTGTCGCGGCAAAACTCAAGGAGCTGGGCACCGCGCTGGTAGCCCGTCAGCAGCTGTTCCAGCGGCAGCTGGCCCGACTCGATCAACCCGACGAGCCTGTCCAGCTCTTCGAGCGCAGCTTCATAGCTGGCCGGGGTGTTGATGGGGACCTGGGACATGATCGATTGCCATTTGGAAAACCCTCAATTCTAGGCGGTGCCGCCGGGTCGAGCCGAGGCAAGCTGCTCCAGCCGGAAGGAGGCGGCCAATAGCCCAGCCGTGAGCCCCCAAACCGGACCCGGGGGGTACAATCGCCTTCCCTCCATCCGGGGTCCGCCCGGCTTGTTCCTCTTCCCCACTCGTTTCCCGCGCCAATCCACGGAAAAAGCGCTTACCTGCCCCTTCATAGGGGGAGTCTCTAGGTCAGGTCACCATGTCTGATTTAAGTCTTCAACTGCAGCAGGCCGCAAGCCAACTACCAGTTTCCAGCTATTTCGACGAGGCGCGGTACAAGCGCGAGATGGCAACCATCTTCCAGCGCGGTCCCCGGTATGTGGGGCACGAGTTGATGGTTCCCAATCTCGGCGATTACTGCGCCCTGCCCCAGGAGAACGGCGGCCGCGCCCTGCTGCGCACCCCGGGCGGCGTCGAGCTGATCTCCAACGTCTGCCGCCATCGCCAGGCCGTGATCCTGAAGGACCGCGGGTCGATCCGGTCCCGCCAGTCCTCGGCCGGCAACATCGTGTGCCCGCTGCACCGCTGGACCTACAGCGGCGGCGACGGCAGCCCGGCCGGCATGCTGCTGGGCGCGCCGCATTTCCCGCAGGACCCCTGCCTGAACCTCGACAACTATCCCCTCCAGGAGTGGAACGGGCTGCTGTTCGAGGGCGGGCCCGCCAGCCCGGACGTGGCGGCCGACTTGGCCGGCATGGGGCCGCGCGCCGATCTCGATTTCTCCGGCATGGTGCTCGACCGCGTGGAGATGCACGAGTGCGATTACAACTGGAAAACATTCATCGAGGTCTACCTGGAGGACTACCACGTCGGCCCGTTCCATCCCGGCCTGGGCAGCATGGTCACCTGCGACGACCTGCGCTGGGAGTTCAAGGACAACTATTCAGTGCAGACCGTGGGCGTGGCCAACCGGCTGGGGAAGGCCGGCAGCCCTGTGTACGAGCGCTGGCAAAACGCGCTTCTGCGGTACCGCGACGGCCGGCAGCCCAAGTACGGCGCGATCTGGCTCACTTACTACCCGCACATCATGGTCGAGTGGTATCCGCACGTGCTCACCGTCTCTACGCTGCACCCGATGGGGCCGCGCAAGACGATGAACATGGTCGAGTTCTATTACCCGGAGGAAATCTGGGCGTTCGAGCGCGAGTTCGTCGAAGCCCAGCAGGCCGCCTACATGGAGACCTGCGTGGAGGACGACGAGATCG
>DATMBW010000060.1:0-5933 GCA_035559095.1 Ramlibacter sp. | reverse complement strand
TCCGGCCGGCGACAAGGCCGACGCGTTTCTGGTGCCGGCCACGGTCGGCGGCAAGATCGCGCTGTTCCTGGTCGAGCGCGGCGCGGCCGGCGTCGCCACGCGCGGCTACGGCACCCAGGAGGGCGGGCGCGCCGCCGAAGTGACGTTCAAGTCGGCGCCCGCCACGCTGGTCACGCTGGAGGGGCTGACGGCGCTCGAGCACGCGGCCGATATCGGCATCGCCGCCGCCTGCGCCGAAGCCGTGGGCGTGCTGGACAAGACCATGGACGTCACGGTGGACTACCTGAACACGCGCAAGCAGTTCGGCGTGGCCCTGGCGACGTTCCAGGCGCTGCGCCACCGCGTGGCCGACATGAAGATGCAGCTGGAGCTGGCGCGCTCGATGAGTTATTACGCGTCGCTCAAACTCAATGCCCCCGCCGCGGAACGCCGCCGCGCGCTGGCCCGCGCGAAGTATCAGCTGGGCGTGTCGATGCGCTTCATCGGCCAGCAATCGGTGCAGCTGCATGGCGGCATCGGCGTCACCGATGAATACATCGGCAGCCACTACTTCAGGAAACTCACGCAGCTCGAGCTCAGCTTCGGGGACACCTTGCATCACCTTGGCGAGGTATCGGAAAGAATGCAGGACACCGCCGGCGTTTTCGCCTGAGGGGCTGTCGCTCCGGGGCTTGGCCTCGGATCACGTCGGGACTTTGTCATCCCGGGCTTGACCCGGGATCCATGACTGCTGGATTGCGGGTCCCCGGATCGAGTCCGGGGCAGGCTCTGCCCGCAAGTGACAACCTACGCGTGCAGGCGCGAGTTTTTCGGCAGGTGCGCCATCAAGAATTCCATCTGATCTGCCAGGATGCGGCGGTTGCGCAGGATGAAGTCTTCCCACAGGCTGGGAATGTAGGGCGCGTACAGCAGCGGCATGCGCGCCTGCTCGGGCGTGCGGTTGCTTTTGCGGTGGTTGCAGGCGCGGCAGGCCGTGACCACGTTCATCCAGTGGTCCCTGCCGTTTTGTGCGAAGGGGATGATGTGCTCGCGCGTGAGGTCTTCCTCGTGGTGCGCGGTGCCGCAGTAGGCGCACACGTTGCGGTCGCGCGCGAACAGCTTGCCGTTGGTCAGGCCCGGCTTCAGGTCGAAGGGGTTGATGTTGGGCACGCCCTTGGTGCCGATGATGCTGTTCACGGCGATCTGGGACTGCGCACCCGTCATCGCGTTGTGGCCGCCGCGGAACAGCGCCACCTGCGCGCCCACCTCCCAGCGCACCTCATCGGCGGCATAGTGCAGCACGGCCTGCTCCAGCGAAATCCACGACTGGGGCAGTCCTTGGGCGGACAGCTTCAACACCTTCAAAACACGCCTCCTTCAGTGACAGGAAACCATGCAGGGCATCGGGTCGGCGCCTTGCGGCGCCGTACAGCACAATATACCCTGTTTTCGTGCCCATTTTCCCCCGCGAAAGGTCCCGCGGTGCTTGACGGGCGGGCACGAAGTGCTATCAAAAAGATACCGACTCAGCCGCAATGCAGATTTTCTCAGGCTTCCACCATCCCGGCGTCGCCGCCGCCTGCGCGCTGACGATCGGAAACTTCGACGGCGTGCACCGCGGCCATCAGGCCATGCTCGCGCTGCTGAACAACGAAGCACGGCACCGCGGCGTGCCCAGCTGCGTCCTGACCTTCGAGCCGCATCCGCGCGACTACTTCGCCGCCGTTGCGCGCAAGCCGGAACTGGCGCCCGCCCGCATCGCAACGCTGCGCGACAAGCTGACGGAACTCGCGCGCTGCGGCGTGGACCAGTGCGTGGTACTTTCTTTCGACGCCCGGCTGTCTTCCCAAGTTCCCGAAGCCTTCATCGACAACGTGCTGATGCGCGGATTGGGCGTGCGGTACGTCCTGGTCGGGGACGACTTCCGCTTCGGCGCCAGGCGCGCGGGCGACTACGCCATGCTCGATGCGGCCGGCGCGGCCAGGGGCTTCGACGTGGCGCGCATGAACAGCTACGAAGTGCACGGCGTGCGCGTCTCCAGTTCGGAAGTACGCGACGCGCTGGCACGCGGCGACATGGTCGGCGTGGCGGCGCTGCTGGGACGCCCCTACAGCATCAGCGGGCACGTGGTGTATGGCCGCAAGCTGGGGCGCCAGCTCGGCTTCAAGACGCTGAACCTGCGGTTTTCCCACTGGAAACCCGCCGCCAGCGGCATTTTCGCGGTGCGCGTGCACGGCCTGGAGGGCTCGACGCAGCCCGACGGAGCCCTGCCGGGCGTGGCCAACCTTGGCATCCGCCCCTCGCTGAACCCCGACGACGTCAACGGCGGGCGTGTGCTGCTGGAGACTCACTGCCTGGAATGGCCGCAGACCCTGGGCGAAGAAGGGGCCTACGGTAAAATCATCCGCGTGGAACTGCTGCACAAATTTCACGACGAGCTCAAGTACGACAGTCTCGACGCCCTGAAAGCCGGCATCGGGCGGGACTGCGAGCAGGCTCGCGCGTATTTCGCGTCGACTCGGCGGCAAACGACGCGCGACCGAATTTAAAAGATCTGTCATTGCGGACTTGATCCGCAATCCATCTCCTGGACCCGAATACCTGGATTCCGGCTCAAGGCCGGAATGACAACCTGAACATGGATTCGGGTCAAGCCCTGAGTAACAGAGTCCCTTGCACCAGTTTATGCCCAGTACCATGACCGACAAGACCGATTACCGCGCCACGCTCAACCTGCCCGACACGCCGTTCCCGATGCGCGGGGACCTGCCCAAGCGCGAGCCGGGTTGGGTGAAGGAATGGGAAGAAAAAGGGCTGTACAAGAAGCTGCGCGCCGCGCGCTGCCAGCACGAGAAGTTCGTGCTGCACGACGGGCCGCCCTATGCCAACGGCCAGATCCACATGGGGCACGCGGTCAACAAGATCCTGAAGGACATGGTCGTCAAGACGCGCCAGCTCAAGGGCCTGGACGCCGCCTACATCCCGGGCTGGGACTGCCACGGCCTGCCGATCGAGAACGCGATCGAAAAGAAGCACGGGCGCAACCTGCCGCGCGACGAGATGCAGGCCAAGAGCCGTGCCTTCGCCACCGAGCAGATCGGCGTCCAGATGGCGGACTTCAAGCGCCTGGGCGTGCTGGGCGACTGGGACCATCCCTACCGCACCATGGACTTCATCAACGAGGCGCAGGAAATCCGCGCCTTCAAGCGCGTGGTGGAGCGCGGCTTTGTCTACCGGGGCCTCAAGCCCGTGTACTGGTGTTTCGACTGCGGCTCGTCGCTGGCCGAATTCGAGATCGAGTACGCCGACAAGAAGTCGCAGACGCTGGACGTGGGGTTCAAGGCGGACGACCCTGCGAAGGTGCTGGCGGCGTTCGGGCTGAGGGGCGCGGCCGGGCAGCCCATCTATGCCGTCATCTGGACCACCACGGCCTGGACCCTGCCGGCCAACCAGGCGCTCAACCTCAACCCCGATCTGGAATATTCACTGGTCGAGACCGAGCGCGGCGTGCTGCTGCTGGCCGCCTCGCTGGTGGGCCGATGCATGGAGCGCTACCGGCTCAGCGGCAAGGTCCTGGCGACCGTCAAGGGCGACAAGCTCGGTGGCTTGAACTTCCAGCACCCGCTGTACGACGCCGATCCGGGCTACCGGCGCCTGTCGCCGGTGTACCTGGCCGACTACGCGACGGCCGAGGATGGCACCGGCATCGTCCACTCCTCGCCGGCTTACGGCCTGGACGACTTCAACTCGTGCGTCGCCCACGGCCTGGCCTACGACGACATCCTGAACCCGGTCCAGGGCAACGGCTCGTACGCGCCGGACTTCGCGCTTTTCGGCGGGCTGAACATCTGGAAGGCCGTGCCGAAGATCATCGAGACGCTGCGCGCGGCCGGCCGCCTGTTCGCCACCGAGAACATCGTCCACAGCTATCCGCACTGCTGGCGCCACAAGACGCCGGTGATCTACCGCGCCGCCGCCCAGTGGTTCATCCGCATGGACGAGGGCGAAGGCGTATTCACCAGGGACAAGGCGCCCAAGACCTTGCGCCAGATGGCGCTGGAGGCGATCGAGGACACGAACTTCTTTCCGGAGAACGGCAAGGCGCGGCTGCGCGACATGATCGCCGGGCGGCCCGACTGGTGCATCAGCCGCCAGCGCAGCTGGGGCGTGCCCCTGCCCTTCTTCCTGCACAAGGACACTGGCGAGCTGCATCCGCGCACGCTCGAGATCCTGGACACCGCGGCGGCGATGGTGGAGCAAGGCGGCATCGAAGCCTGGAGCAAGGCCAGCGCCGAATCCATCATCGGCGGCGAGGACGCGGCGCACTACAGCAAGAGCACCGACATCCTGGAAGTCTGGTTCGACTCCGGCACCACCCACACCACGGTGCTCAAGCACTCCCACGCCGGCGCCGGCCACGAAAGCGGGCCGGAAGCCGACCTGTACCTGGAAGGCCATGACCAGCATCGCGGCTGGTTCCATTCCGCGCTGCTCACCGCCTGCGCCATGTACGGGCGCGCGCCCTACCGCGGCCTGCTCACGCACGGCTTCACGGTGGACAGCCAGGGCCGCAAGATGAGCAAGTCGCAGGGCAACGGCGTCGACCCGCAGGAGACCACGAAAAAGCTCGGCGCGGAGATCATCCGGCTGTGGGTTGCGGCCTCGGACTATTCCGGCGACATCGCCGGCGACGACAAGATCCTGGCGCGCGTGGTCGATGCCTACCGGCGCATCCGCAACACGCTGCGCTTCCTGCTGGCCAACGTGTCCGATTTCGACCCGGCCAAGGACGCGGTGCCGCTGGAACAGATGCTGGAGATCGACCGCTACGCGCTTTCGCGCGCGGCCCAGTTCCAGGCCGAGGTGCTGGCCCACTACGAGGTGTACGAGTTCCACCCGGTGGTCGCCAAGCTGCAGGTCTACTGCTCCGAAGACCTGGGCGCTTTCTACCTGGACATCCTCAAGGACCGGCTCTACACCACGGCGCCCAAGTCGCTGGCGCGGCGCAGCGCGCAGACCGCGTTGTGGAACATCACCCACGCCATGCTGCGCTGGATGGCTCCGTTCCTGAGTTTCACCGCCGAGGAAGCCTGGAAACTGTTCGGCGACTCCGAATCGATCTTTTTCGAAACCTATGCCGAGATCGGCGCGCCCGATGCGCAGCTGCTGGACAAATGGACGCGCATCCGCGCCGCGCGCGAGATGGTGAACAAGGAAATCGAAGCGCTGCGCGAGGCCGGCAAGGTCGGCTCGTCGCTGCAGGCGAAAGTGGAGCTGACGATTCCGATGGCCTCGCACGGCGAGCTGTGGTCCGCGCTGGCGAGCCTGGGCGATGACCTGAAGTTCGTCTTCATCACTTCCGTGATGCGGGTGGCCGCGGGCGAGGCGATGGCCGTGAAGGTGGCGCCCTCCGAAGCCGTGAAGTGCGAGCGCTGCTGGCATTGGCGTTCCGACGTCGGCCACGATCCCGCGCACCCCACGATCTGCGGGCGCTGCACCAGCAACCTGTTCGGCTCCGGCGAACAAAGGAACTTTGCCTGATGCGGCGAGGCACTACGGGCAGCTGGCTGCCCTGGCTGGGCCTGGCCGTGGCCATCTTCATCGCGGACCAGTTCACCAAGGTGCTGATCCTGGGCTACTACCGCCTGGGCGATTCGACTTACGTCGCCAGCTTCTTCAACATCGTGCGGGCCCACAACACCGGCGCGGCGTTCTCGTTCCTGGCGGGCGCGTCGGGCTGGCAGCGCTGGTTCTTCACCGCCATCGGCATCGCCGCAGCGCTCTTCATCATCTGGATGCTGCGTTCGCACGCGGGGCAAAAACTGTTCTCCTTCGCGCTGGCCTGTATCCTCGGGGGCGCCGTGGGCAACGTCGTGGACCGGCTGCTGCACGGCTACGTGGTGGATTTCGTGCAGGTGCATTGGCGTGGCTGGTACTTTCCGGCGTTCAACGTG
>DATMBW010000059.1:0-8540 GCA_035559095.1 Ramlibacter sp. | reverse complement strand
ATTGGGTTCATCGAGAATAAGAGCCGGTCTTTCTCACCAGCATTCTGCGCAGCCAATTGCTGAGCCATCTTTGATACGCCTATGGACAACTCCGCCGCACTTCCACCGCTTCCCGACCGCCTGTCGATCGACCCCCGCAGTCCCTTCCACGTTGCCGCCGTGTTCGAACACGACGTGGGCATCCGGCTCAACGGGACCGAACGCAAGGACGTGGAGGAGTACTGCATCAGCGAGGGCTGGGTGAAGGTGCCCGCGGGCAAGACGCTGGACCGCAAGGGCAACCCGCTGCTGCTGAAGTTGAAGGGCAAGGTCGAGGCGTTTTATCGCTAGCGAAAACGCCCGGCGGCAGGCAGCGTGATCCGCCACGCCGAATCCGTTGCCATGTCCCTCTACCGCCTGATCGCCCGGTTCCTGCGCCGCCACTGGGCCGCCTACGCGAGTTCCGCGCTCATGCTGCTCGGAGTGGCGCTGCTGGTGGTTTGGATCCCGCGCCAGATCGGGCACGTGGTGGACGGGCTGGTGGCCAATCAACTGGGGGGCTGGGCCCTCGTGCGGGAGCTGGCATGGCTGGTCGCCGCCGGGGTGGTGATGTACGGCCTGCGCGTCGGCTGGCGGCTGAAGCTCTACGCGGCGGCGTACCGGCTCGGCGTCGAGCTGCGCGAGCGGCTCTATGCCCGGCTGACGCAGCAGGGCGCCGCCTTCTACCAGCACCAGCGCACCGGCAACCTGATGGCGCTGGCCACCAACGACATCGACGCGGTGGAGATGGCGGCCGGGGAAGCCATGCTGGCCGTGTTCGACGGCACGTTGACGCTGGTGCTGGTCGTGGCCGCGATGTCGGTGGGCATCGACGCGCGGCTCGCGGCGGCCGCGCTATTGCCTTTTCCGTTCATGGCGATGGGCTTCTGGTGGATCTCGCGTCACGTGCACGAAGCTTCGCGGCTCTCGCTGGCACGCTTCGGTGACCTCAATGACCATGTCCAGGAGACGTTGGCCGGTGTCCGCACCGTGCGTGCCCTGGGCCTGCAGGCCCGCAGCGAGGCGCAGTTCTCGGGACTGGCCACCGGCGCAGCTCAAGCCAGCTTGAGCGCGCAACGGTGGGAAGCCGCCTACGAGCCCGCGCTGGGCTTCACCCTCAGCGCGGCGACCGCGCTCACGCTGGGCGTGGGGGGCTGGCTGGTCTGGCAAGGGCAGCTCACGGTGGGCCAGCTCACCAGCTTCAGCCTGTACCTGGGCCAGTTGATCTGGCCCATGTTCGCGGCCGGCTGGGTGCTGTCGCTGGTGCAGCGGGGCAAGGCCGCGTGGGGCCGCTTGGAGCCGGTGCTGGACACGCCCCTGAGCGTGGATGACCACGGCAGTATCGCGCAACTCACACCGGGGGCGCTGGTCGCGCAAAGCCTGCGCTTCCGTTACCCGGGGCAGGGGCGGCTCGCGCTCGAAGACGTGTCCTTTCATCTTCAGCCGGGGCGCACGCTGGGCCTGGTGGGCGCCACAGGTGCCGGCAAGTCCACCGTGCTGCGGCTGCTGTTGCGTCATCACGCGCCCGAAGCCGGCAGCCTGCGATGGGATGGCCTCGAACTGCAGTACTACACCTTGGACGCCTTGCGCGCCGCCATCGCCTGGGTGCCGCAGGAGGCCTTCCTGTTCTCCGCGTCGGTCGCCGAGAACATTGCCCTCGCGCAGCCCGGCGCTACGCGCGACCAGGTCGTGCAGGCGGCGAAGCTTGCGGCCGTGCATGAGGACATCCTGCGCCTGCCGCGCGGCTACGACACGCCCGTGGGCGAGCGGGGCGTCACTTTGTCCGGCGGGCAACGGCAGCGCGTCGCGCTCGCCCGCGCGCTGCTCACCGACGCGGCGCTCCTGCTGCTCGACGACACGCTGTCGGCGGTGGACACCGACACCGAAGCGCGCATCCTGGCGCACCTGCGGCATGCGCGCGCCGGCCGCACGACGATCATCGTCAGCCATCGGCTCAGCGCGGTCACCGATGCCGACGAGATCGTCGTGCTTCGCGAAGGCCGCGTGGTGGAGCAGGGCGTCCATGCGGCGCTGCTGGCCGCAAACGGCTGGTATGCGCGCCAGTGGCGCTACCAGCAACTGGAGGCGAGCCTCGATGCCGGCTGATTCGGTGGGCACAGGAGCGCTGCCAGCCCCCGCCGCTGGCCGGCGCAGGCTGCTGGGCGACGCGGCCACGCTGCTGCTGCGCGCGGCAGCGCCGGAGCGGGCTCATCTATTGCGCGGCGCGGTGTGGCTGCTGCTGGCAGCGGGACTGGAGGCGCTCGGGCCGGCGATCGGCAAGTTGCTGATCGACCGGTACCTGCTGCCGCGCAACGCGCAGGTTCTCGAGATCGCCGGCTTGTTGCTCGGCGCCCTGGCCGCCGGCATGGCGGCAAGCTGGCTGCGCTACGGCCAGCTGGTGCGCCTGGCCGGCGTGGCGATGCGCTCCGTGCAGCGCGTGCGCGAGGAGGTGTACCGGCACGTATTGCGCCTGCCCATGGGCTTTTTCGACCATGCGATCACGGGCCAGCTTGTGAGCCGGGTCACCAATGACACCGAGGCGGTGAAGACGCTGTACGTGCAGGTGCTGTTCGTGATGCTCGACAGCCTGATCGTGCTCGCGGGCACGACCGTCGCGATGCTGTGGCTGGATTGGCGGCTGATGCTGGTCGTGGCGGGGCTGTTGCCGGCGGTGGCGCTGATCGTCGCCCTCTACCAGCGGCTGTCCGCGCCGGCCGTGGTGCGCAACCGCGAGCTGCGCAGCGACCTCAATGCCCAGATGGCCGAGAGCATCGCCGGGATGCAGGTGCTTCAGGCCAGCAACGCCACAATGCGTTTCCGTGAGCACTTCGGGGGACTCAATGAAGCCCACTACGGCTCCCGCCAACGGGAACTGCGCGCCAACGCCTGGCTATTGCGCCCGCTGCTGGATTTTCTCAACGTGCTGTTGCTCGCGGTGCTGATCGGGGTGTTCGGCCTGCGCAGCCATGGCGGTGCGCTGGGCGCGGTCGAAGTGGGCATCCTGTATGCATTCATGAACTACATCGCCCGGATTGTCGAGCCGCTGACGCAGATCACGATGCAGTTTTCGCTGCTGCAGCAGGCAATGGTGGCGGCCGCGCGGGTCCAGGCGCTGCTGAAGGAAACGGCAACGCCCAAGGCGGCGGACCGCGGGCGGGTGACCCGGGGCGCGATCGGCATCGAGCGGCTGGATTTCGCGTACCAGCCGGGCCATCCCGTGCTGCACGGGCTGGACCTGCAGATCGCCCCGGGGAGTTTCCACGGCATCGTCGGCCACACCGGCAGCGGCAAGACCACGCTGCTGTCGCTGCTGCTGCGCTTCTATCCCGCGCCGCCGGGCGCGATCCGCATCGACGGCACGCCGGTCGAGGCTATCGGCGAGGACCACTTCCGCGCCAGCGTCGGCGTGGTGCCGCAGGAGCCGTTCCTGCTGGCGGCCTCGGCGCTCGAGAACATCGCAATGGGCCGCCCGCTCACCCGCGGCCAGATCGAAGCGGCCGCGCGCGCGGCGCACATCCACGAGTTCATCGCCGGGCTCGAGCAAGGCTACGACACGCCCCTGGGTGAAGGCGGCGCGCGCCTGTCGGTGGGGCAGAAGCAGTTGCTGGCGATCGCGCGGGCCCTGGCGGGCCAGCCGCGCATCCTGTTCCTCGACGAGGCCACCTCGCACATCGACTCGGAAACCGAACAGGTGGTGCAGCGGGCGCTGGCGCAGCTGCGCGGCCGCGTCACCATCGTCGCCATCGCGCACCGCCTGTCCACGGTGCGCGGCGCCGACCGCATCGTGGTCCTCAACCATGGCCGCATCGCCGAACTGGGCACGCATGGCGAGCTGATGGCGATCGAAGGCGGCCTGTACCAGCGGCTCTACTTGCTGCAGCAGCTGGAGGAGGGCGAGGAGGCCGGTGCGGCCGTGGCTGCGTCGTGAATTTGCCGGACAGGAAAGGGCCGCGGGCCTGGATTTCCGGATGAGCAGCCGGCTTGCGTCCGCCGGACATTCGCAGTTTGATTGCAGCTTCGAAAGACTTTTTTCGGAGGCTCGAATGCAACTGCCCATACCGGATCTGCCCCAGCGGTTCACGATCAGTCACGACAACGCGGCTGATTTCGAGAGCGGCGGCCTGCGCGACTACTCCGTCTATCGGGATCTTGGCGTTGCGGCAGCCACCAACGGGCTGGCGCAGGCCCACGTGATCCGGATGGTCGCGCCGTTCCGCCCGGAGTTGAGCGTCCGGCATCATCACAACGTGCAGTTCCAGATGGTGTACTGCCTCAAGGGCTGGTTCGAGACCGAGTTCGACGGTGTCGGGAGGCAGCGCCTGGCGCCCGGGTCGTGCTGGGTCCAGCCTGCGGGCATACGCCATACGGTCGTGGGCTGGTCCGACGATTGCGAGCTGCTCGAGATCCTGGTTCCAGCCGATCACGAAACCGTCAACGACCCTTAGCGGGTTAAGCTTGGCTTGTCGCCGCGCACCGCGCGGCCAGTGAGGCAGGGGATTCCATGCGAGATGTTTTTCGACAGGGCAGCGTCAGCGTCCACCTGGGCGAGAAATCGGGCAAGTACCCGGATGGCAACCAGGTGATCGTGCGCGGGCCGCAGGCGTGCGCCGCGTTCGACACCCCGCTCGTGGCCAACCGCATCGGCCGCGAGTTCGAGGAGGTGGATCTCGTCATCCTGGGCCATGTGCACGAGGACCACATGGCCGGCCTGCACCTGGTGCCGCGGGCCAGCGTGCATGTGCACAGTGCCGACCTGGCGGCCGCGCAGTCCTGGGAAGGCTTGAAGCGGCACTACGGCTACCCCGAGCCCGTGCTCGCGTCGATGAAGACGCTGGTCGAGTCGCAGTTCCACTATTGCCCGCGGCCGGATGCGATTGGCTACGAGGATGGCGCGACCTGGGATCTGGGCGGGGGCGTGCGGGTGCGCGCGCACCACATGCCGGGACATACCGCGGGCCACTGCGTCCTCGTAGTGGAGAACGAGGGGCTCGCCTTCCTGGGCGACATCGACCTGACCGGCTTCGGTCCCTACTATGGGGACGCCTGCTCCAGCCTGGCGGACTTCCGCAGGACGCTGGCCGCGGTGGCGGACCTGGAAGCCCGAACCTGGGTTACGTCGCATCACCGCGGCGTGTTGACCGACCGCGCGGTCTTCCTGGCGCATCTCGCCCAGTTCACGGCAAAGGTGGACGAGCGCGCCGGCCGCCTGCTGGAGTACCTGAGCGGCGAGCCGCTGTCGGTCGATGAACTGGTGCAGCGCCGATTGCTCTATCCGCCGGGCTACAACGTGGCCTACGTGGAAAGCGCCGAACGCCGCAGCATCGAGCTGCACCTGGAGGAACTCCTGGCGCAGGGGCGGGTGCGGGCGGTCGATGAAGACCGCTTCGTGAAGACCTAAAACAATTGGTAAAACAATTGGGGTCAGATTCCAATTTCGGCGCACCCCAATACGCGGCCAGCTGAACCGAAAGCCAGGCAGCTCCCGCCGGCTTTCTGCCCGGAAGCTGACGTACATCATGGATTACATCTGGTTCCAGGAGAACAGTTACCCATGTGCTGCTCGATAAGACGGAAGGGGCACGGAAATGAACTCACACTGGCAAGAGCAACTCCTGGCGCTGGTGACCCAGTACGGCCAGCAGTGCGCCCAGCTCGCGGCGGAGCGGGCGCGGGGAATGCACGGCAATCCGCCGGCCGACCGCGCCGCCGCCTGGGCCGCGATCGTTGCGCACCTGGCGCACGCGCCACAGGACGCGTCAAACGCCGAGCGGCCGCTCAGCAGGGTGTGAACGGCGCGGTCGCACCGCGCCAGGGGCGGCGCCGCCGCTACTTCTCCCGCAGCCTGGCCAACTCGGTGCGCGCCCGGTCCATGTCGCGGCCGTACTGGTCGAGGTACCGGCTCCGCTCTTCGCTTTGCCACTCGTTGTCCGAAAAGCCGTCCAAGTCGTAGTGCTTGCTCGCGTACGCGTCGCCGGCCAGGCGGGGCATCATGAGGCGGTCGGGGAAGGCGTTGGGTCGCAGCAGGAACCCTTCCACATCGACCAGGCGCAGCGGAAACTTCGGGTTCTTGTCGCGCACCAGCACGCCGGCCAGGGGCAGCTTGAATTCGGCCGGACCGGCCGGCACCTCATCGTTGAATTGCAGCAAGGCGAACGGAGCGCCGTCGGCGTCGTACACGCGAGCGGTGGCCACATAGCGCCCGGGTGTTCTCACCTGGGCCTTCAGATAGAAGTTGAGCGAGCCGTGTTCCTGCGCTTCGCGCACGCCCGCCCAGGTGGCGGGGACCGAAGGCACGTACACCACGTCGAATTGGACCACGCCCTTTTGCCCGTTGGCGCTGACGTCCACGGCCAGGCGGATGGTGCCCGTGTAGTTGGCAAAATCCAGCACCGACGGCGTCAGCAGGGCGCTAAATTTGCCGTCGCCCGCCGCAACGTCCGGCGCCATTCCGTTGTCGTTGAAGGGAACGTCGGCACGAATGATGGTGCTTAACGTTTTAGTGTCCGGCATGGCCTGGGCCAGCGAGCGCTCGATCACCAGCGGCACTGAACGCCCGCTCTCGTCCACCGCCTCGATGCTGAACCGGACCGATTCGCCCGCGGCCACGAATGCCCGTTCCTGCGTGGTTCGAAGGTGTACGCCCGTGGCGGGCTTACCCGACGCGTCGCGCAGCGGAACGTCTTCGGCGATCGGTGCGTAAGGTTTGGCCTGGTCCGGATGCTCGCTCAACGGGCGCGATTCCGGTGGATAACGGGTGGCATCGCGATAGCCGTTGTACACCGCTTCGGCGCGCGAGTACCGTTCTCGCCAGAACGCCAGCTGTTGCTCGTGCGTCGCCGTTGCGGCGGGACCGCCGGCGACCGTCGGATCCGAAGCCCGGCCCGAGCCGCTGCGTTCCGCGCGCAGCCGCGCATCGGCCGCATGCCACTGCCAGCCCAGCAATCCGGCCAGCGCCGCCGCCGCGGACAGGATCAAGACCCATCGACCGGTACGAGATGGTTTCACGGCGCTGCCGCCGCTGCGCGGGCCACGCGTGGGGCAAAGGCTCGCCCATGCTCTTGCTCGACGACTTCCGGCATGGGGGCCTTTCTGAAAACAACGTGGGAGGCGAATTCTTTCCTGCCCAACTCGCGGCTTGCTCCGGTACAAACCCGTGATGAGCTACAGCCGAGCTAAAAAGCGATGGTCTGGCCTCGCGCCGGCTCGGAAACGATAGGCGCTGGGTCCGCTCCAGGCCGCGGCAAGCAGGTGCCACACATGCGACCCTGTGCTACCGTTAGCAACCACAATCAGGAGGCTTCGCATGCGCCCAATCCTCGATGAGGCCCGGATCCACCCGGCGATTCGCGACAGGGTCTCCAATCACCAGCAGGCGATCCTGGACGAGGTCATGAGCGCCATCGAGCACAACGACGTGGTCGTCGTGGGAATGGGCATGAACCCGTTCCCCGCCCAGGCGCGCAAGGCGTTGGACGCCGCCGGGCAGCCGTACAAATACCTTGAATACGGCAACTACCTCGGCCACTGGCGGCGGCGCGGCGCGCTGAAGATGTGGACGGGCTGGCCCACGTTCCCCATGATCTTCGTCAAGGGCACGCTGGTGGGCGGGTTCGCCGACCTGCGGGCGCTGATGGCGAGCGGCGAATTGCAGAAGATGCTCGGGGCGAAGAAACGCGCGAAGAAGGGATGAGGCGTCAGAGCACCTCATTGAGCAGATAAAACGCGTTGTCCTTCACCTTGTGCCAGGCCCCGCGCTTGCGCCAGGCCTCCAGCTCGATCTCCTGGCACCTGGGCACATACTTCTCGAAGATCGCGTCGAGCCGCTTGGCGACGGCGGCATCCCTGATGGCGAGCGTTATCTCGTCGTTGGTTTCGAACGAGCGGTCGTCGAAATTGCTGGAGCCCACGGCGCTCCACACGCCATCCACCGTCATCACCTTCTGGTGCAATAGCGTGTGCGGATACTCGAACAGCCGCACGCCGCAGCGCAGGAGCTTCTCGAAGTTGCGGTGCCCGGCATGCTGGACCATCGGGTTGTCCGAGCCGCTGGTCGAAGGCATCAGCACCCGCACGTCCACGCCGCGCTTCACGGCTTCGCCCAAAGCGTCGATGGCGTCGGGCTCGGGGATGAAATAGGGGTTCTGGATCCAGATGCGCTTGCGGGCCAGGCAGATGGCCGTGTGGTGCAGGATCTTCACGGCCGGCGCCGAGCTCTCCGGCTTGGCATACACCGCGTGAATGGTCACGTCGCCGGCCGGCTCCAGCGCCGGGAAAAACGCCTCGCCAACGAACAGTTCGCCCGTCTCGCCGGCCCAGTTCTCGCTGAAGGCGCCCTGCAAGCTGTGCACGATGGGTCCCTGCAGGCGGACGCTGATGTCCGAGAAGTGCTTGCCGTCCTGCGCGTCGCCCAGCCACTCGTCCTTGATGCAATGGCCGTCGACGAACGCCTCGCGCCCGTCGATGACGACCAGCTTGCGGTGGTCGCGGTCGTTCATCACGCCCACGTTGGCCAGCGACCGCTC
>DATMBW010000058.1:0-2351 GCA_035559095.1 Ramlibacter sp. | reverse complement strand
CCTGACTATCAACGCAATGGCGCAGGACCCGGCTGGCCGGCTGATCGACCCCTACGGCGGCAGGGCCGACCTGGAAAACCGGGTCCTGCGCCATGTCACCGTCGCCTTCCGGGAAGACCCGGTGCGCATCCTGCGCGTCGCGCGCTTCGCCGCCCGCTTCGCGGACTTCAGCCTGGCTCCGGAAACTCTGGCGCTGATGCGTGAAATGGTCGAGGCCGGCGAGGTGGACGCCCTGGTGGCGGAGCGGGTCTGGCAGGAACTGGCGCGCGGGTTGATGGAAGACAAGCCCTCGCGCATGTTCGAGATGCTGCGCTCATGCGGGGCGCTGGCCCGGCTGCTGCCCGAGGTAAACCGGCTGTGGGGCGTGCCGCAGCGCGCGGAGTACCACCCTGAGATCGATACCGGCGCGCACCTGATGATGGTGCTGGACATGAGCGCGCGGCTGGAGGCGCCGCTGGCCGTGCGGTTCGCGTGCCTGACGCACGACCTGGGCAAGGGCACGACGCCGCCGGAGATCCTGCCCAGGCACATCGGGCACGAGGAGCGCAGTGCGCGATTGCTGCGCAACGTCTGCGAGCGCTGGCGCGTGCCCATCGAGTGCCGCGAACTGGCGGACGTGGTCGCGCGCGAGCACAGCAACATTCACCGCAGCCTGGAATTCGGCGCGGCCGCGCTGGTGCGGCTGCTGGAGCGCTGCGACGCCTTTCGCAAGCCGCAGCGCTTCGACCTGGCCCTGCTGGCCTGCGAATGCGACGCCCGTGGCCGTCTGGGACTGGCAGAACAGGGCTATTCCCAGCGGCCCCGGCTGCTGGCGGCGCTCGCCGCGGCGCAGGCAGTGGCCACGCATGAGATTGCGGCTCAAGCGCAACAGCAAGGGATCGAGGGACCGGCGATCGGGGAGATGATTCACCGGGCGCGCATCGATGCGGTGGTGCGGCAGGTGGCAGGCGGGCAGGACAGCTTGGGTTGATGCGGCCAGCCGGTTTCAGACCATCAACGCCAGCGCTGCGTAATCGCCCACGCTGTTACCAAGTCCGGCCGCGACGAGCTCGCAGCCGGCGGTGAGCGCGGGCAGTTTGCCCGCCAACTGCGCCTGCAGCCGCGGCAGCAGGTAGGCGCTGTTGTTCCAGAACACGCTGCCACCGAGGCTGATGCGCTGCAAATCGAGCGTGGCGATCAGGTTGTACAGGGCGCGCCCCATGACGCGGCACAGGTCATCCACCATGGCCGCGGCGGCAGCGTCGCCGTCCTTGGCCCGTTGCAACAGGACGGCCGCGTCGGCGCCGAAGCGGCGCGCGATCGCGTTGCCGGCCACCAGCGCCTCCACATCGCCGATATTGCCGCAGCCGCACAAGGCGTCGTCGTTGTCGGAAACGAACATGTGGCCGGCGTGGCCGGCGTTTCCGTTTTTTCCGCGCAGCACCCGGCCGTCCACGCACAGGCCGACCCCGATACCGGTGCTCCAGGTCACGTAGGCGCAGTGATCGATGGCCTGCAGCGCGCCCCAGCGGCGCTCGGCTTCCAGCGCGGCGATGCAATCGTTCTCCACCCGCACCTGGTCAAAGCGCGCGCGCAGCGGCGACTCCAGCAAAGCGGTCTCCCAATCGTTGGGCAGGCCGCGCGCCGGTCCGGCGATGCCGCCGCAGATGTTGGGCGCCGCCACTTCCACCATCCCGGCGCGAAGGACGAAGGGGCCGCACGAGGAAACACCGGCCCGGGTCACAGTGTCCGCATCAATGCCGAGCTCGTCGCAAGCCTGGTCCACCATGCGCATGACCTGCCGGGCCAGCGCGCCGTTATCGCCGGTCTTGGCCGTGGGCTCGCTGCGCCGCGCCAGCAGTTCCAGGCCGGCACCGCTGTTCAGGCTCACGGCCACTTTGGTGCCGCCGATGTCGATACACGCTTTCATGCGCCCTGTCGCCCGCTTCAGATCAACCTGGAAATCAGCCCGGCCAAGAGGCTCAGGATGATGGTGGTGGTCAGCGGAATGAACCAGTCGCGCCCGAACGCCTTGAAGCGCAGGTCGCCCGGCAGTTTGCCCAGGCCCATGCGCTGCAACAGCGGACTGAACCAGTTGATGAGCATGAGGGCCAGAAAGATGACGATGAGCCAGCGAATCATGGTGAGGGCCTGTCCACGCCGCTTTGCCGGAGCGGACGCGAAGCAAAACAGCACCCAGTGTAGGCGCGGCTCACAAAGTGTGGGTGCGGTCGCCTTCGCGAAAGCCCACCGCGTCCCAGAAGTCACCCCGGTGAAAACCGATGACCTTGAACAGCTCACCCATTTCATGCTCAGCCACCAGCCGGTGCCCGGCGACGCGTTCGGCCAGTGGCGCCTGCTCCATTAGGGGC
>DATMBW010000057.1:0-2239 GCA_035559095.1 Ramlibacter sp. | reverse complement strand
CCGACCGGCCGCGCCACCTGAACAAGGTGACGCGGACGCAATGAGCGCCGGCGTCAGCCCGCCTTCATCATGTACCCCATCCAGGGCCAGTAGGTCAGGGCGAACACCACCAGCAGGGTGCCGGCCGCCATCGTGATCACCAGCCCGGTGCGCACGGCCCCGGCGGGCTTGGCCGCATCGGGCACATAGGCCAGCAGGAAAACCATCAACGCGCCGATGACCACCGAGCTCACGGCATAGTCCAGCGCCTCGGACATCCACACGATCACCGCGAAGGCAAGGATGCCGAGCATGATCTGTCCGGCCGGCGGAAGACCCGGCGGCACCGGCATCAGGATGATCACCAGCAGCGCTGCCAGTGCGCCGGCCAGGCCGGCGGGTTTCGACAGTCCGGTGCCGGATGGCGTGGGTGCCGCCTGGGCGGGCAGTGGAATGGAAGGTGTGCTCATGTGAAATCCTCCATGGTGAGAAGCCGATTTCTTCTTGAAGCGGAGCGCGCGTGCCGATAGCGGCCCTGGCAATGTGTCTGGCGCAGTGCGGCGCCAGCGCGGGCGCGATGCGGTCGCGCGTCAAACCAGAAGGAACGAGCGAAAAATCTGGGGGAAGCTACCGCGCGGTCGCTGCCGCACGGCGGCAGGAGAGGCGGCGTGCCCCAGGGCGCGGGCCCTCGCAGCGCCGAATGCCCCAACCCATGCCGGCGGCTGCGAGCCTGTCGGCTGGCCATGCGTTGCGGGCTCGTGGGCATATCCAGCGCAACTTGGGTAAGTTGCGAGGTGATCCTGAACCTTCACGCAAGCGGCGAATTTGATCAGGATCAGGATCGCGAATCCGCGCGCGGCGGATTCTCACTTTGAGACAGCCACGCGCTCGCCGGTGCGGCCCCGGGGGCGGTGAGGGTCAGCCCTTACGCAGGTCTCCGGCCACCGCAACGATCGAGCCGCCGGCTTGCTCCAGGCGCCGGCGCGCTTCGGTCGCATCGAGCGAGAGCCTGGACATCACGATGGCGGTCTTCACATGTCCGCCCGACTCGTCGAGCAGCCGGCCGGCTTCGCCGCGCTGGATGCCCAGCGTCTGCATCAGGATGCGCTCGCCGCGGTCCTGCAGCTTCTCGCACGTGACCTGCAGATCGACCATCAGGTTGCCGTAGACCTTGCCGGTCTTGACCATGGCCGCAGTGCTGATGGTGTTCAGGACGATCTTCGTGGCCGTGCCGGCCTTCATGCGGGTGGAACCCGTGATGACTTCCGGGCCCACCAGCGGTGCGATCACCACATCGTGCGATTCGATGAGCTGCTCGGAGGGATAGGTGCAGAGCAGAAAGCCCGTCCGCGCGCCGCGTTCGCGGGCGCGCTCGAGCGCGCCGTGCACGTAGGGCGTGGTCCCCGATGCGGCGATGCCCAGCACGAAGTCGTTCGCGCCGACGTGTTTCCCGTCGATCGCAGCCGCGCCGTCTTCGGGGTGGTCCTCGGCGCCCTCCTGCGAGCGCACCAGCGCGTCCAGGCCACCTGCGATGATGCCCTGCACCATCCCGGGATCGGTGCCGTAGGTGGGCGGCAGTTCGGCGGCATCGAGCACGCCAAGGCGGCCGGACGTGCCGGCGCCGATGTAGAACAGCCGTCCCCCTTTGCGCAAGCTCTCCACCGCCAGATCGACGGCGCGCGCGATCTGCCACCTCTCCTCGCCCACCGCCGCGGCGATCACCCGGTCTTCGGCGTTGATGAGATCGACGATGGCGATCGTGGAGAGCCGATCGATGCGCGTGCTGCGCGGATTACCCTGCTCAGTCAGTCGCGGGTCCAGGGTCTTGGGGCGACTCATGGGCTTGCGCGCAGGCTGGGTTGCTGGAGGGGAGAGCTCTTTCCTGCTTGCCGCCCGCTCCTCAAGGTGCACGTTGCTGCGTTGCCGGTCCTGCTCCTGCAGCCTCCTTTTGTCATCCGACATGGGGTGCTCCAATGCTAGAGATACACCCCATCCTGCGCCGCCAGCGCTGCCGTGGATGTAGGACCGGCATTGATTTACCTGTACGGTACTTCCGCGCGGATGAGCTGGCGCCGTCCACGCTGAGCTCCAATAAAGCCCCAGCGCGAGCAAGCAGGGGTCGTTCACAGCATTTCGAGCGGCGTCGCTCCTCCTGGCGCCGGGAACAGCCGGTCCAGTTCCGCCAGCGCACTGGCGTCCAGCGGATGCAGCAGGGCGCCCAGGTTCTCCGCCAGGCGTGCCTGGCTGGAGGTCTTCGGGA
>DATMBW010000056.1:0-12708 GCA_035559095.1 Ramlibacter sp. | reverse complement strand
GGAAATGCGCGATCTCGCGAAAGATCCAGGGACGTCCCTGCGCCGCGCGCCCGATCATGATGGCGTCGGCTTTCGTGTAGGCCAGCACGTCGCGGGCCTGTTCGGGCGTGGCGATGTCGCCGTTGGCCACGACCGGCACCCGAACGGCGGCCTTGACCGCGGCGATCGTGTCGTACTCCGCCTGGCCGCCATAGCCCTGCTCGCGCGTGCGCCCGTGCACGGTGAGCATCCGCACGCCGGCGTCTTCGAAGGCGCGCGCGAGGTTCACCGCATTCCTGTGCGCCCGGCTCCAGCCGGTGCGCATCTTCAGGGTGACGGGCACACCCCGTGGCTCGCACGCCTGGACCACCGCCTGCGCGATTTCCGTGGCCAGCGCCTCATCGCGCATCAGCGCGGAGCCCGCCCATTTGCTGCAGACCTTCTTGGCCGGGCAGCCCATGTTGCTGTCGATGATCTGGGCGCCGCGATCGACGTTGTAGGCCGCCGCCTGCGCCATCATGGCCGCGTCGGTGCCGGCGATCTGCACCGCGATCGGACCGGGCTCGCCCTGGTGGTCGGCGCGCCGCGACGTCTTCAGGCTCGCCCACAGCTCGCGGCGCGACGTCACCATCTCGCTCACGGCATAGCCGGCCCCGAGCTTGCGGCACAACTGCCGGAACGGCCGGTCGGTGACGCCTGCCATCGGCGCGACGAACAGATTGTTCGCCAGTGGGTAGGAGCCGATGTTCATGGGAAGGGAAAGCCGGACTGCTGAAAAATGAGGCACGATTGTATGCTCGCCGCGTTTCAGCGGTTGAAATAAAAACTGCGTGCCTGCCTACAAATTCACGGACCGCTCCTGCCTATACTGGCCGTGAATGAAGCCAGCCTACGCGAGCGGCATTCGCCGCCCCATCACAGTGCCATCGCTGCCGTGCGAAACGCGGAGCGTGCACTGACATGCAGGGCTGGCTCGAATCCATGCTGGCCCTGCTTGCGTTGCCGCGCTTTGGCCTGAGCACGCTGTTCGTCGCCGCCTTCGTATCGGCAACGCTGTTGCCGGTCGGATCGGAGCCGGCGCTGTTCGGCTTGCTGCGGTTGAACCCCGACCTGTTCTGGAGCGCCGTGTTCGTGGCCACGGCCGGCAATACCCTGGGCGGAATGGTCGACTGGTGGATGGGATACGGAGCGCACCAGGTGGTGGACCGCTACCGCCATTCGCGCTCGCACCTGAAAGCGATGGAATGGCTGGAGCGGATGGGACCCAAGGCGTGTCTTTTGGCCTGGCTGCCGATCGTGGGCGACCCGCTGTGCGCGGTGGCCGGCTGGCTCAAGCTGTCGTTCTGGCCTTGCGTGGGCTATATGGCGATCGGGAAATTCCTGCGCTACGTGACGATGACAGTGGCGCTGCTGTGGATTTTTCCGGCGTAGTTCACACGTTGAACAGGAAGTTGAGCACGTCGCCGTCCTTGACCACGTACTCCTTGCCCTCGCTGCGCATCTTGCCCGCGTCCTTGGCGCCCTGCTCGCCCTTGTAGGCGACGAAGTCGTCGAACGCGATGGTCTGGGCGCGGATGAAGCCGCGTTCGAAATCGGTGTGGATGACGCCGGCGGCCTGCGGCGCGGTATCGCCGATGTGAATGGTCCAGGCGCGCACTTCCTTCACGCCCGCCGTGAAGTAGGTCTGCAGACCCAGCAGCTTGAACGCGGCGCGGATCAGGCGGTTCAGGCCGGGCTCGTCCTGGCCGATCTCGGCGAGGAACATCTGCTTGTCCTCGTCGCTCATGTCGGCCATTTCGGCTTCCATCTTCGCGCAGATCACCACCACCGGCGCGCCCTGCTTGTCGGCGTACTCGCGCAGCCGGTCCAGGTAGGGGTTGTTCTGGAAGCCCGCTTCGTCGACGTTGGCAACGAACATCGCCGGCTTGCCGGTGATCAGGCACAGCGGCCTGATCAGGGCCTGTTCCTCGGCGCTGAACTGGAGCGCGCGAACCGGCTGGGCCTCGTTGAGCGCGGCCTGCACCTTGGTGAGCACCTGCACCAGCCGGGCGGCTTCCTTGTCGTTGCCCGACTTGGCGGCCTTGATGGAACGCTGCAGGGTCTTGTCCACCGTGCCGAGGTCCGCCAGGCACAGCTCGGTCTGGATCACCTCGATATCCGACACCGGATCCACCTTGCCGGCCACGTGGACGACGTTGACGTCGTCGAAGCAGCGCACCACGTTGACGATGGCATCTGTTTCGCGGATGTGCGCGAGAAACTGGTTGCCCAGGCCCTCGCCCTTGCTCGCCCCCGCCACCAGGCCCGCGATGTCGACGAACTCGACGATCGCCGGGACGATGCGTTCAGGTTTGACGATCGATGCAAGCCGGTCCAGCCGCGGGTCGGGCAGCTCCACGATGCCGACGTTGGGCTCGATCGTGCAGAAGGGATAGTTTTCCGCGGCGATGCCGGCCTTGGTCAACGCGTTGAACAGGGTGGATTTCCCCACGTTGGGCAGACCGACGATCCCGCACTTCAAGCTCATGGCAGTTCCAGAAAAACAAGCCCGAAAGTGTATGCGATGCACGCCCCGGCGAGAGCTGCGCCTCTGGCAACGGCGGGCGCGCTAGGGCCTGTTCACACTATTCTTGCCAGTGCGAGTGGGGTGAGAATGGTGTGAACAGGCCCTAGTCGAAACGCCAATCGGCCGTGACGCTCTGGCCAACGCGCAGGGTCTGGTCGGCGCCTTGCAGCACGATCGCATTCATGCCGAACGTCACGGCCCCCTGCAGGCGGTCGTTCTTCCGGTAGCTCTGCAGCGTGTCGCTCACCTGCGGGTCGACCTCCGCCGTGGCCGGGTCGACGTTGGGGATGGGGCAGCGCGGGCAGGGCTTGACCGGCCGCACCAGTACCTCCTGGCCGTCCCCGGCGATGCGCATCAGGTCCAGCCGGTCTTCGTCCTGGGGCTCGAGGCCGGCAAGCACGATGTTGGGGCGAAACCGCTCGATGCCGACGGCGCCATGGCCGGCCGCCTGCAGCTTCGCGTTCAGCTCCGCCAGTGAAGCTTCGCCAATGACCAGCAGCGGGAAACCGTCGTTGAACTGGTTGGGCACTTCCAGTCCACCGGTCCATTGCAGGCTGGACAGGCGCCGGTGGTCGGGGTCGAAGCGCACCAGCCGCAGCTTGCGCCCCAGGAAATCGCTGAACCATTGCGCCGCCACGTCCCCCATGTCGAAAGCTTCGACGGTGTCGTCCCACAGCCGCACCCGGACCGGCTGCTCGACGCCATCGATCGCCAGATGCAGGGCCAGCATGCCCGGAGCCCGCAGCACCACTTCATAGTGCTTGAGCTGCGGCCGCACCAGCGCCATCCGCGGCAGTTCGCGCTGGGTGACGAATTCGCCATCGGCGTCCACCACCATCCAGGCGCGATCCAGGTCCAGACCGGTATCGGTCAGGACGGCTTCGGTCAGTTCCACGCCGGCGCAGGACTTGACGGGATAGACGAACAGGCGGGCGATGCGCGCCGTGACATCGGGCATAGGGGAACTCATTGCGGGTGGGCGGGCGAAAGAAGAAGGGCCTTGCGAAAAGTCCAGTGGCCGATTGTGCCCGGCTCCTACAATCCCCCCATGGCGCATGCCCTTGACGTTTGTATTCGCGGCGCCGGCATCGTCGGCCGCACCCTCGCCCTGCTGCTGGCGCGCGACAGGCTGCGCGTGGGCCTCGTGCGGCAGCCCGGCGTTGCAGGCGGGGCCGCCAGCGATGTGCGCGCCTACGCGCTGAATGCGGCCTCCAAGGGACTGCTCGAAATACTGCGCGCCTGGCCCGATCCCCAGCATGCCACGCCGGTCCTGGCGATGCAGGTCCACGGCGACCAGGGCGGTGAAGTCCAGTTCAGCGCCCAGGCCCAGGATGTGCCGGCGCTGGCCTGGATCGTCGACGTCCAGGCGCTGCAGGAGCGGCTGGGCGAGGCCTTGCGCTACCAGCCGCTGGTCGAATGGCTCGATGCGCCTCAGCACGCGGCGCTCACCGCGGTATGCGAAGGCAAGGCCAGCGCCACCCGGGCCGAGTTCGGCGTGCAGTACGACGTCACTCGTTATCCGCAGCACGGGATCGCGGCGCGGCTGCACTGTGAAAAACCCCATGGCCACGTCGCGCGGCAATGGTTCGCCGACGGCGAAATCCTGGCTTTTCTGCCCCTGGGCGGTTCCGACGGGCTGTCGGACGGGAACTCGGTGGCCATTGTCTGGTCAGTCCAGGAGCAACGCGCTCCCGATCTGCTGGCGATGGACACCCCCGCCTTCGAAGCGCAGCTGGAAGCGGTCAGCCACCACTGCCTGGGCAAGCTGACGTTGGCCAGCGAGCGGGCTGCCTGGCCGCTGCAGCTGGCGCAGGCCGATCGCTGGTGCGGCTCGGGTTGGGTGCTGGCGGGCGATGCGGCGCATACCGTGCATCCGCTGGCCGGCCAGGGATTGAACCTCGGGCTGGTCGACGCGAAGGAGTTGGCTCAGGTGCTGCACGAGCGCGAGCCCTGGCGCGGCGTTGGTGACGCCAGACTGATGCGCCGCTACGAGCGGTCGCGCAAGGCCGACGTGCTGGCCATGGGCGCCACCACTGACGGCCTGCAGCAGCTGTTTGCGCAACAGGCCCAGCCTTGGCCGACGCTGCGCAACTGGGGCATGGCGGGGTTCGATCGCAGCGGGCCGTTCAAGCAATGGGTGGCGCGGCAGGCGATGGGCCAGATCTGAAGTGGGTGGTACTGGGATGACAATGAAACTGATCAAGAACGCCGCGCTCGCGGCCCTGTTGGCCGGCGGGCTGCTCGCCGGACCGGCGCAGGCGCAGGAAGCGGCCATCCGCAAGCACCTTACCGAGCGGCTGCCGCAGTTGGGCAAGATCGACGAGGTCAGCAAGACGCCGATGCCGGGCATCTTTGAAGTGCGCGTGGGCACAGACCTGTTCTATTCCGATGCCGAGGGCAACTTCCTGTTCCACGGCCAGCTGATCGACACCAGGCAACAGCGCAACCTGACCGAGGAGCGCCAGGACAAGCTGCTGGCGATCGACTTCTCGGCCCTGCCGGTGAAGGACGCTTTCACCATCGTGCGCGGCAACGGCAAGCGCAAGATCGCGGTGTTCGAAGACCCCAACTGCAGCTACTGCAAGAAGTTCGAACGCGACCTGCAGAAGGTCGACAACGTCACCGTCTACATGTTCCTCTACCCGATCCTCGGCCCCGACTCCGCCGACAAGTCGCGCAACATCTGGTGCGCCCGGGACAAGAGCAGGGCCTGGCAGGACTGGATGGTGCGCGACCAGGCCGCGCCGTCGGCGACCTGCGACACCGTCGCACTGGCGCGCAATATCGAATTCGGCAAGAAATACAAGATCACCGGCACGCCCACCCTGGTCTTTGCCGACGGCACGCGCGTACCCGGCGCGATCGGCGCGCCGCAGGTGGAAAAATTGCTGGCCGAAGTCAAACCGTGACGGCGCCGGTCGTTGCCCGCCCGTTGCGGCGGACCGCGGCGCGGACGAACGCGGCTGCGCCGGGGCTGCCGTGGACTCGCCCCTGAGTTCTACCGCGGCGCGAGGGACCGGAAGCTTCGCCCGCGCCGGGGCTTGCGTATAGTCCTTTTCCATGCCCAACTCGCCGCCGCGCGCCGCCAGCGTCCACTACCGCATCGAGGCGGCCGATCTGCACGCCCACCTGTATCGCGTCACCCTGAGCATCGACCAGCCCGCCGTGCAGCAGCGCGTTTCGCTGCCCGTGTGGATTCCGGGCAGCTACCTGGTGCGCGAATTCGCGAAAAATCTGCAGCGGCTGGCCGCGCGCCAGGAAGGGCGCGCGGCGGCCGTGCAGCAGCTCGACAAGAGCAGCTGGCAGATCGAGTGCGTGCCCAGCAGCCCGCTGGTGCTGAGCTACGAGGTCTATGCCTTCGATAACTCGGTGCGCACCGCCTGGCTCGATACCCAACGCGGATTTTTCAACGGCACCAGCCTGTGCCTGAGGGTCCACGGCCAGGAGAACTCGGTCCACTCGGTCGAACTCGTGGCCGGCAAGGCGGACGGCCAATGGGAGGCTGCCACCGGCCTGGCGCCGCACAAGGTCGGCAAGCGCGGCTTCGGCACCTATCTTGCGGCGGACTATGACGAGCTGGTGGACTGCCCGGTCGAGATGGGATCGTTCTGGAGCGCCGAGTTCAAGGCCGGCGGCGTGCCGCACCGGCTGGTCGTGGCCGGTGCCAGCGAGGCTTTCGACGGCGAACGGCTGCTGGCCGACGTGCACCGCATCTGCGAAGCGGAAATCCGCTTCTGGCATGACCGCAAGCGCCCGCCGCACAAGAACTACCTGTTCATCCTGAACGCCGTGGACGAGGGCTACGGCGGGCTGGAGCACCGCAACTCGACGGCGCTGATCGCCTCGCGCCGTGACTTGCCGCGCCTGGGGGAAACGCGCACCAGCGACGGCTACGTCACGCTGCTGGGCCTGATCAGCCACGAGTATTTCCACACCTGGAACATCAAGCACCTGCGGCCGGCCGAGTTCACGCACTACGAATACGGCGGCGAGAACTACACCCAGCTGCTCTGGTTTTTCGAGGGGTTCACCAGCTACTACGACGACCTGCTGCTGCGGCGGGCGGGCCTGATCGACGACGCCACCTACGTCAAGCTGTTGAACAAGACGATCAACCAGGTGCTGCAGACACCCGGGCGCGAGGTGCAGGCGGTGGCCCAGGCCAGCTTCGACGCCTGGGTCAAGTACTACCGCCAGGACGAGAACACGGCCAACGCGACGGTGAGCTATTACACCAAGGGGGCGCTGGTGGCGCTGTGCTTCGACCTGACGCTGCGCGCCGAGGGGCACACGACCCTCGACGAAGTGATGCGGGCCCTGTGGCTGCGCTGCAAGGCCGGGCCCATGACGGAGGCCGATTTCGCGACGGTCCTCAAGGAGCTGGGCGGGCGGGCCTTCACCCGCGAGATCGCCGCCTGGGTCCACGGCACCCGCGAGTTGCCGCTGCAGGAACTGCTGCAGCCGCACGGGGTCGTGGTGCTCGAGGAGCCGGCCCAGTTGCAGCAGCAGCTGGGCGTGCGGGTCACTGAAACTTCGGGCATCCAGCTCAAGACCGTGTTGCGCGGCAGCGCGGCCGAGCAGGCAGGCCTGGCGGCGAACGACGAATGGCTGGGCGTGGAGGTCGCGGGGACGGGATGGCGCATGACCAAGCTGGACGACCTGCTGCTGTACGCCGGCGGGCACAAGAAGGTGACGGCGCTGGTGGCGCGCGATCGCCGGCTGTTGCGGCTGGATCTGAATCTCCCGCCGGCGGCGACCACCTGGCGGCTGGTCTTGCGCGACGCGGCCCGGGCGCAGTCATGGCTGGCGGCACACGCCTGACGCCGGGCGCCGGCAAGCGGCTGCTGGCGCTGCTGGCGGCCGTGCTGCTGGCGCACGTGCTGGCGCTGCAATGGATCGCGCGCCAGCTGGAACAGCCGGCTGTATTGCGCCCGATGCCCACCCCCATGTTCACGCGCCTGCTGCTCCCGCAGGCACCGGCGGCGGTGCCCGCGCCCCCGCCGGCACAGGCGGTTCGCGCCCGGCCCCGGCGCTCCGCCATCACGGCCCTGGCAGATTCAGGCGCCAAGCCGCCCGCGCGCGCGGCCTCCGCGCCGCAGCCGGAGCCCGCATCGGCCTCGAGCGAGCCGGCAGCGCAAGATGCCGGCGCGTCTGCGACCGATGCATCGGCACCGCCCGAACCGCACGAAAGCGAAGTGACGGGCGCGCAGGAAAGCCAGGCCGCAACCCCACCCGGCGCCGCTGCATCGGCGCCGCCGTCGGGCACGGATCACGCCGCGCTGGACAGCTGGCCGGCCGACACCCGCGTGAACTACCGGTTGGGGGGGCACTTTCGCGGCGAGCTCCACGGCAGCGCGCGCGTGCAGTGGCAGCGCCAGGGCGACCGCTACGAGACGCGGGTGGACATCGATGTCACGCTGCTGGCCTCCCTCGTGCTGACCAGCCAGGGTGAGGTTTCGCCGCAGGGCCTGGTGCCAAGGGCTTACGAGGAGCTGCGGCGCAGCGGCCCGCGCGTCGTCCGCCTGGGAGAGCAGACGATCACCCTGAACGATGGCCGCGGTGTGCCGCGTCCTGAAGGCGTGCAGGATACGGCGAGCCAGTTCGTCGAACTCAGCCATCGATTCGCCCAGGGTCTGGAGGTGCTGGAGGTGGGGCGCACGGTCAGCTTCTGGATGGCCCGCCCCGGCGGCGTGGACCTGTGGACCTACGACGTCGTCGACCGCGAAATCCTGCAGACGCCGCGGCTCGGCGCGGTGGAAGCCTTTCACCTGAAACCGCGCCCGATCGCCAATCCGCGCGGCAACATTACCGCGGAAATGTGGTTCGCGCCCAGCCTGCAATACCTGCCGGTTCGCGTGCGCGTCAGCATGGGAGAGACCACCTATGTCGACCTGATGGTCGACAGGATCGAGCAGCGTTAACGGCCACGCACATAGCTCCCAGCGCTGCGCGCAACACTTGGCGCATGAAATTGCGCGCCGAGTGCGGGGCCACCGCGGAACCGGCTTTGCCGGGCCGCTGGTGGCGCCCCTTGAGGGGGAGGCGCCGAAGGCGCTTCGGGGGTGGGCTAAATTCTTTTGCGCTGGTCGAGCACCCGCTTGGCCTTGCCCAGGCTGCGCTCGATCCCGCCGCAAGGGCGCAGCTCGATGCGCGCCGAGGTACCGATATATGTCTTGATCTCGTGCGCCAGCTGCTGCGCCGCAGCCTGCGCTTGCGCCGAGTCGGGCGCCAGGTCCGCGCGCGTTTCGACGGCGACTGTCAAAGCGTCGAGCGGCCCGTCCCGGGTGAGGATGCACTGGTAATGCGGCGTCAGCTCGCCGCGCTTGAGGATCAGCTCCTCGATCTGGGTCGGGAACACGTTGACGCCGCGCACGATCATCATGTCGTCGCTGCGGCCGGTGATCTTCTCCATGCGCCGCATGGTGCGCGCCGTGCCCGGCAACAGGCGGGTGAGGTCGCGCGTGCGGTAGCGGATGATGGGAAGCGCCTCCTTGGTCAGGCTGGTGAACACGAGTTCGCCGAACTCGCCTTCGGGCAGCACTTCGCCTGATTCGGGGTCGATCACCTCCGGATAGAAATGGTCTTCCCAGATGGTGGGCCCGTCCTTGGTCTCCACGCATTCGGTGGCCACGCCCGGACCCATCACTTCCGACAAGCCATAGATGTCGACCGCGTCCATGTCCATCCGCCGCTCGATCGCCGAGCGCATGTCGTTGGTCCAAGGCTCCGCGCCGAAGATGCCCAGCCGCAGGCTGGTCCTGGCCGGATCCAGCCCCTGGCGTTCGAATTCATCGGCGATCGCCAGCATGTAGCTGGGCGTGACCATGATGATGTCCGGCCGGAAATCGTTGATCAACTGGACCTGGCGCTCGGTCTGGCCGCCGCCGAACGGAACCACCGTGAGGCCCAGCCGCTCCGCGCCGTAGTGCGCTCCCAGGCCACCGGTGAACAGGCCGTAGCCATAACTCACGTGGACAAGGTCGCCGGGCCGCGCACCGGACGCGCGAATGCTGCGCGCCATCAGGTGGGCCCAGGTCTCGATGTCGTTGCGCGTATAACCCACGACGGTAGGTTTGCCGGTCGTTCCGCTGGACGCGTGCAGGCGAACGCATTGCTCGCGCGGCACCGCGAACATGCCGAAGGGGTAGCTGTCGCGCAGGTCCTGCTTGGTCGTGAACGGAAAGCGCGACAGGTCGGCCAACGACCGGCAATCGCCGGGGCGCAAGCCGGCGGCATTGAACTTGGCGCGGTACACCGGCGAGTTCTCGTAGGCGTGATGCAGCGTGGACCTCAGGCGCTTGAGCTGAAGGGCTCGCAGCTCGTCGATGCCCGCTTTTTCGATCGGCTCCAGGGGAAAGTTCTTCATGCATTCCTCCGCTCGTCCTGTGTTCCGTCCAGGGACGGAATGACCGCGCCGCGCACTTGTGTACTCCTGCCGCGGAATGTCGCCACCACTTCGCCCCGCTGATTGCTCACCTTCATGTCGTAAACCCCATGCCGGCCCTGCAGCACCTGCTCCACGCCCTCGCAGGTCAGCAGGTCGCCCAGCCGCCCGGGCTGGAGGAATTCGATGCTGCATCCCGAGGCCACGGTGGCCCGGTTGCGGCTGTTGCACGCGTAGGCGAAGGTGGAGTCGGCCAGCATGAAGATCAGGCCGCCATGGCAGATGTCGTGACCGTTGAGCATGCGTTCCCGCACGGTCATGCGCAACACCGCGCGGCCGGGCTCGCAGCTGACCAGTTCGATCCCCATCAAATCCCGGGTGGCGCGGTCGGCCTCGAACATGACCGCCCCCACTTTGGCGGCAAGCGCTCGTTCATCCATTATTCGCCCTTGAAATTCGGCGGGCGCTTTTCGAGGAACGCCGTCACGCCCTCGATGTAGTCGTGCGTCCTGCCCAGTGCCGACTGCATGTCGCGTTCGGCGTCCAGTTGCGCATCGAGGTCGCTCGAGGCGGCCGCCCGCAGCAGCTGGCGGGTCGCCACCAGCGCCTTGGTCGGCATGGCGGCAAGGCGCTGCGCCAGTTTCATCGCCGCTTCGACGCAGTCTTCGCCATCAGGGACCACATCCCAGATCATTCCCTGCTCTTTTGCGTCGCGGGCGCTGAGCTTGTCGCCCAGCATCGCGCACCCGAGGGCTCGTGCGAGACCCAGGCGCTTGACCAGGAACCAGCTTCCACCGGCATCCGGAATCAAGCCGATCTTGCTGAAGGCCTGGACGAACGATGCGCCGGATGCGGCGACGGCCAGGTCGCAGGTCATGGCGAGCGAGGCGCCCGCGCCGGCCGCGACGCCGTTCACCGCGGCGACCGTCGGCACGCGCAGGGCCTGGAGCTTGCGCGCCGTGGGATTGAAGGCCTCTTCGATCACCGGTCCGGGGCTGGCCCGCTCCAGCAAGCCGGGCCCTGGCTTGAAGTCGAGTTCGGACAGATCCAGGCCGGCGCAGAATCCGCGCCCGGCGCCGGTGATGACGACCGCGCGGACGGATCGGTCCGCTTCGGCGCGGTCGAGCGCGGCGCAGAAGTCGCGATGCATCTGCCGCGTGAAGCTGTTGAGCGCTTGCGGGCGGTTCAACGTGACCAATGCCACGGCACCGCGGGTTTCGTACCGGACGGTTTCCTCAGTCATGAAGGGCTCCTGTGCTTGAACGCGAGAGCAGTCTCGTGGGCCTTACTTTACCCGCAAGCGTCCGATCGGCCGGTCAATCCCTGCCCTTCGGTATAGTCGAAAAATTCTTTTTCCAGGAGACCCCATGACCCATGAAATGATCGAGGTGCGCACCGAGGGCGGCAAGGTCGGCATCGTCACGCTGAACCGGCCCAAACAGCTCAATGCCTTGAACAACCAGTTGATGGACGAGTTGGGCGCGGCCCTGAAGGCCTTCGACGCGGACCCCAATATCGGCTGCATGATCATCACCGGCAGCGAAAAGGCGTTCGCGGCCGGCGCCGACATCGGCGCCATGGCCAGCTACGGCTTCGCGGACGTGTACCGGGACGACTACATCACCCGCAACTGGGAAACCATCCGCGGCATCCGCAAGCCGGTGATCGCCGCGGTGAGCGGCTTCGCGCTGGGCGGCGGCTGCGAGCTGGCGATGATGTGCGACTTCATCATCGCCGCGGACAACGCGAGATTCGGCCAGCCCGAGATCAAGCTGGGCGTCATTCCCGGCGCCGGCGGGACCCAGCGCCTGCCGCGCGCGGTCGGCAAGGCCAAGGCCATGGACATGGCGCTCACGGGCCGAATGATGGACGCCACCGAGGCCGAGCGTTCGGGTCTGGTCAGCAGAGTCGTGCCGCTGGACAAGCTGATGGACGAGGCGCTCGCGGCGGCGCTGATGATCAGCGAGTTCTCGCAGCTGGCGACGATGGCGGCCAAGGAGTCCGTGAACCGCGCTTTCGAAAGCGCCCTCTCCGATGGCGTGATGTTCGAACGCCGCCTGTTCCATGCGCTGTTCGCCACGGCCGACCAGAAGGAAGGCATGGACGCCTTCGTGAACAAGCGCAAGGCGCAGTTCAAGCACCAGTGAGCGCGGCGGCGATCATCAACGCGGCAGCAGCCGGCTGATTTCCGCGCGCAGCGCTTCCAGCTGGGCGGGATCGGCGCGCGCCGTGAAGCTGTCGCCCGGGCCGCGGCGCCCCGGCGTCCAGCGCACCTGGGGTCCGGCCAGCTCGATCACGCCAACCAGTGCGCCGTCGCGAATCAATTCGACGCGCAGGGCCACGGGCGCTTCCAGCGGCTCCTGGCCTTGCGTGGTGCGCACCATGCCCTCGATCATCTCCACCAGCCGCGGCGTCGCCTGTTCCCGCGCCAGTTCGACCCTGCGGCCCTGCGCGGCGATGCGCAAGTGGCTCCAGGCGTCGCCAACGGAGGCCTCGCGCTGCAATGCCAAGCCGGGCGGTGCGGCCCGGGCCATCGCCGCCGGCGCGGCCGGCGCCGGTGCGCGCGCCGTAGCGGCCAGATCGGCCTGCTTCGGGGCCTCGGCAGTTTCTGCCGGCTGCGACGTGCTCTTGGCCTGCTTCGCAGCCTCGGCAGTTTGTTGCGGCGGCGCGCTCTTGGCCAGGTCTTGAGCCTGCTGGCCCCGCAAGGAATCCACGGCCGCCTCGGCGCGGCGCTCACTCGCAGCCTGTGACTGCCGGCTCCGTGGCTGTGCCGGCGCCG
>DATMBW010000055.1:0-8916 GCA_035559095.1 Ramlibacter sp. | reverse complement strand
AAGCCGCGCGCCAGCAGCTCGGGCACCACGCTCACGCCCCATCCCGCCAGCACCGCACGCACCTGGCCTTCCGAGCTGGGCACGAAAAGCTGGTTGAGCGACACGCGCTTCAGGCCGAAAGCGCGGCTCACGAATTCGCTTTGCATGTCGTCCTTGCGATTGAACGCGATGAACGGGGCGTCGCGAAAATTGTGCGGGCTCAATCCCTTCGGGAAATGCTCACGCGCGTAGTCCGATTGCGCCACCGCCACGTACCGCATCGCCCCGAGCGTAACGACCTTGCAGCCGCGCAGTGCCTGCTTGAGCGTCGTGACGCAGCCCAGCACCTGGCCTTCGCGCAGCCGTTCCTGCGTGAAGTCCTGATCGTCGGCGATGATTTCCATCGGCAGGCCCTGGCGCGCCAGGTCGTTCAGCGCCGGCAGCGCCCAGGTGGCGATGCTGTCGGCGTTGATCGCGATGGAGATGCGTTCCTCCTCGCGCGCGCCGCCTGTTGTGCTGGGCGCCAGTTCCTTGAGGTCGCGTTCCAGGTCGGCGCGCAGCAGCCGTAGCTGCTTGGTGTGCTTGAGCAGCAGCTGGCCGGCCGAGGTGGGCTTGAGCGGGCGGCTGCGCACGATCAGCACCGTGCCCACCTGGGCCTCGAGCGCGCGCAATCGCTGCGAAACCGCCGACTGGGTGATGGAAAGGCGCTGCGCCGCGCGTTCGAACCCGCCTTCTTCGACGATGGCGGCAAGGCATTCGAGGGCGTCAGGATCGAATGTACTCATATAAGGTCCCCTGATGTTTTCACTGAGAGTTTAATTTTTCTTTTAATCGAACACAACTTCCACCACACTCCGGTCCCTATGAAAGTACTCGTTCTAGGCGCCGGAATCATCGGCACAAGCACCGCCTGGCACCTGCTGGAACACGGCCACGATGTGACCGTGGTCGACCGGCAGGCCGCAGCGGCCCAGGAAGCCAGTTTCGCCAACGCGGCCCAGATTTCGGTGAGCTATTGCGAGCCCTGGGCCAACCGCCAGGCGCCGGCCAAGCTGATCAAGTGGATGTTCCGCAACGACGCGCCGCTGCTGTTTCGCCCGCAGCTGGACTGGCAGCAATGGCGCTGGGGACTGCAATTCCTCGCGCAGTGCAATGACCGCGCCTTCGAGCGCAACGTGCAGCAACTGGTCGCGTTGGGCGCCTACAGCCACGCCGCGCTCAAGGACGTGGTGCGCGCCACCGGCATCGAATACCAGCGCCTGCAACGCGGCATCGCGCACTACTACACGGACCAGGCCTCGTTCGAAGACGCGGGCCGGGCCGCCGAGCTGATGCGGCAATTCGGCGTGCAGCGCAAGGTCGTCAGCCGCGCGGAACTGCTGGCGATCGAGCCGGCCTTCAAGTCCTTCGCGCATCGCATCGCCGGCGGCACTTACACCCCCAGCGACGAAAGCGGCGATGCGCTGCTGTTCACGCAGCAGCTGGCGGCGCGCTGCGCGGCCCGCGGCGCGCAGTTCCTGTACGGCCACGACGTCGAGCGGCTGGAACGGGCGGGCGGCGCGATTGAAGGCGTGGCCGTGCGCGACCGCGCCAGCGGCGCCGCGCACAGGCTCACGGCCGACCAGGTGGTGGTGGCCTGCGGCTCCTACAGCGCGCCGCTGCTGCGCAGCGTCGGCGTGGACCTGCCGATCTACCCGGGCAAGGGCTACAGCGCGACCTTCAGGATCAAGCAGCCGCAGCGCGCGCCTTATGTCAGCGCCATCGACGACCAGGTCAAGTGCGCGATGAGCCGGCTGGGCGACGAGCTGCGCGTGGCCGGCACCATCGAGCTGGGCGGCTTCGACCTGGCGCTGGACACGCCGGTGGCGCGGGCACGCTGCCGCATGCTGGCCGACCGGATCGAACAGGTGCTGCCCGGCGTATGCGACACCCGCACCGACGAGGAAGGCGGCAACCCCAGGTTCTGGACCGGCCTGCGGCCCGCGACGCCCACCAACATCCCGTACATCGGGCGCACCCGCGTCGGGCGGCTTTGGGTGAATGCCGGCCACGGAACGCTTGGATGGACACACGGTGCGGGTTCGGGCAAGGCCATCGCGCAGCTGATCAGCGGCCGCCACCCCGAGATGGCCTTCGACTTCTACGGCATCGAGCGGCCGCAACAGCGGCTCGCGCCCAGCCCGGCCTGAAAGCGCGGCAGCGCCGCCCGGCTCAGATACCCGCGTACCAGTTGTAGCCCCGGTCTTCCCAATAGCCGCCCTGGCCGCCGGAGATTTCCTCGAGGCCGGCAACGACTTCCACCCGGTGCAGGTACTTGGCATGCTTGTAGCCTAGCTGGCGCTCGATGCGGGCGCGCAGCGGGGCGCCGTTTTCCACCGGCACTGGCCGGCCGTTGAGCTCCCAGGCCAGGATGGTCTGCTCGTGCAACGCGTCGTCCAGGTCCACGCTCTCGTAGTACAGCGTGTCCTCGTCGTCGGCCTCCATCCGATCCAGGCAATGGAACACGACAAACCGGGCCTCGGGCTTGAGCTGCGCCAGACTCAACAGGTGCGCGAGGCGCACCCCTTTCCATTGCCCGATGGCGCTCCAGCCTTCCACGCAGTCATGCCGGGTGATCTGGGTGCGCGCCGGCATGGCCCGCAATTGCGCCAGGCTCAACGCCAGCGGCTGGGCCACCAGGCCGTCCACCGTCAGCCGCCATTGGGCAAAGCCGCCGGCAAGCAGCGCCGCATAGGTTTCGCCCGCCGGCATCGTCGTGCCGTTGGAACGAAACTTCGGGGCGACGTCGCGGGGAGAAAACTCCTGCGCCATGGCACGCCGCCCCAGCACCCGGTGCACCGATTCGGTCAGTGTCTCGGCGCTCTTGAGGACTTGCACCGCCGTGTCGTTGTGGCTGAGCGCGTCGCAACCGGCCAGCGTGCCGCCGGCCGCCAGGGCCAGGCCGGTTTGCAGCAGGCGGCGGCGCTCGCGGCGCTGCTCGAAGAAGGGTTTGCGCTGGTTCATTCGGGCAGCCTCCAGTAACCGGTGATCATCGATTTCAGGTTGTTCACCAGGCCCGTGACGATGACCTCGAACAGGTGAACCAGCACGAACGCCACCAGCAGCACGGCGGCGATGAAGTGCAGCGTGCGCGCCGCCTGCCGCCCGCCCAGCCAGTCGACCCACCCGGGCGCGAATGCATCCATCATCGGCGACATGGCCCAGCCGCCGAGCACGATAAGCGGCAGCACGCCGAACACGATGGCGAGGTAAGCGATGTTCTGCAGCACGTTGTAGCGCCGCGCCGCTTCGCCGTGCGGATGGCGCAGCAGCAAGTGGTCGCGCAGCGAGCGGCCGATGCCGCGCACTTCATCGCCGGTGGGCACCAGGTCGCGCCGCAGGTGGCCGCTGAAGACCGCCCACGCGACATAGGCGATGCCGTTGAGGATGAAAATCCAGGCGAAGAAGAAATGCCACAGCCGGGCCATTGCCAGCCACTGCGGTCCCGGCACCGTGGCCCACGAGGGGAACGCCCGCGCCGCGTAATCCCCGGCGCCATCACTGGAGGTGCCCAGCACGCCATGCGTGTCGAACTCCAGGGCGCCCACGCGGGTGACGCCGCGCCATTGCCCGTCCACCTGCTTTTGCGTGATCTGCAGCACCCGCGTGCTGTCGCGCGAATCATGCCCCCAGTACAGCGCCGGATGCGCATTGAAGATCTGCAGGCCGCTCATCAGGAGCAGGGCGAGACACACCACGTTGATCCAGTGCATGATGCGCACCGGCAGCCGGTGCCGGTAAACGAGCGGCGGGCCGAGCGTCGAAACCTGCTCCATCGGGACCTCCGGACGCAAGAGCGTGCTGATCGAAAAGAATACGCCCGAACCGGCGTGGCTGCCAGTGAGTCGGCCGGCCGGCGCTTTTCTTACAGCGCCGGCTCAGTCATCGGTTTCGCCGGCTTCGTACAGGGTTTCGCGGCCCATGCGGTCGAGCACGAGCTCCGCGGTCCAGGGCAGCATCAGCGAGCCGCAACGGCTGTCGCGGTACACGCGTTCCAGCGGCAGGTGCTTCATCATGCTCTGGCCGCCGCAGGTGCGGATGGCCAGGCGTGCGATGTCGTTGGCTCCCTCCATCACGCTGTAGTGCGCCGCGTACAGGCGCATGCGCACGTCCTTCGAGGGGTTGGGAGCGGCCTCCTGGATGGCGCGCGCGAACAGGCTTTTCATCGCCTCGAGCTGGATGCGCATCTGGGCCAGCGCAATCTGCTTGGTCGGGTACATGCGGCGCACCGTCCTTCGCTCGCCGGGCCGCGACGGCTCGCCCGTCGCTTCGTTGATTTCGCCGCGCAGGTACGCCACCGTGAAATCGTAGGCGGCGTTGGCCAGCCCCAGGTAGGTCGGCGCGAGCGTGAAGAACATCGCCGGCCAGGTCTGCGCCCCCACGTAGTAGACGCCGCGCGGCATGAGCTGCTCGTCGTCGGCCACGAACACCTCCTCGAACGCGAGGTTGCGGCTCACCGTGCCGCGCATGCCCAGCGGGTTCCAGTCGCCGCCGATCGAAAAACCCGCGCTGCCGGCCGGCACCGCCAGGTAGAGCGTGTCGCGCACATCGGGTTTCTCGTCACCCTTGTCCTCGGTGCACAACACGCCGTAGTAATCGGCCGCGCCGGAAAGCGAAGCGAAGATCTTGCGGCCGTTCACCACCCAGCCGCCTTCGACCTTGCGCGCCGTGGTGCCGAAGGGCGCGCGGCCGGCGGCGGCGGCGCTGCCTTCGGAAAAGGGTTGGGCGTACACCGCACCGTCGCGCACCACGCGCCTGAAATGCAGCTCGCGCCGGCGCGCATGCTCGCCGCGCTGCTGATCCGTCATCGGCGTGGCGTCGGCCAGGATGCCGGTCCACAGCGTCGAGCAGATGTGCATGTTGTAGGTCAGCGCCGTGGCGCCGCAAAAGCGCCCGATCTCGGCGGCCACCATCATGTAGGTGGCGTAATCCGCGCCCAAGCCGCCGTACGGCTGCGGCACGCACAGCGCGAGCAGGCCGGCACGGCGCAGGTCCTCGTAATTGGCGAAGGGAAAACTCGCCGTTTCGTCCCACTGCGCCGCACGCGGCGCGAATCGCGTTCGGCCCAGCTCGTTGGCCAGCGCCAGCAGCGACCGCTGCTGCGGCGTGAAAGGCAGCTCCCCCACCGCGGGGGTGAAATTCAGGGCAGGCGAAGCATCCATGGCAGCCCTTCCAGACAATTGCACTCAATCGGCCGATCCGCCGAGCGCCTCCAGCACGCCGCGCCAGAAGGCGTTGCGCTCCTGGAAGGGTTGCGGGTCCTGCCGGCCGCTGGCCGCCTCGTTCACCGCCGTTTGCACCATCACGATTCCGCTGGCCGGCTGGATGAACAGGGCCTGGCCATGCACGCCCTGGAACGCAAAGCTGCGCTCGCGCAGCGGGAACAGCCAGAACTGCAGGCCATAGCCGAAGTAGGGCGTGGCCCGGCGCGGCTGGAACGCCGGCGGCTGGCGCGCCGCATCGGTGGCCTCCAGGATGTAGTCGCGCGGCACGACCTGGCGCCCGGCCACGCGGCCGTCGCGCGCGAGCATCCAGCCCAGCCGCCCCCAGTCGCGCAGGCTGGCGCTGAAGAAGCCCGAGGTGCGCTCCTGGCCGTCGTGCGCCAGCACCCAGAAGGCGTCGCGCTCGGCGCCCAGCGGTTGCCACAGCCATTCACTGGTGATTTCGGCCACGTTCCGTCCGCTGGCTGCGGCCAGCACGCGGCCCAGCACCTCGGTCTCGGCGCTGGCATACACGAACTTCTGCCCGCTGGGGGAATGGCGGTCGGAGATCGAGCGCAACACTTCCGTCACCGGCGGCCGGCCCGTGGCCGCGGCCCGCGACATCCGGGCGACGTCGTCGGCGCCGTCGTAGCGCTCGGTGAAAGTCAAGCCGGAACTCATCCGCAGCAAATGGCGCAGCGGCGTCGCCCCGTAAGCGCTGCCGGCCAGCTCCCTGACGTATTTCTCGGCCGGATCGTCCAGCGACGCGATGAGCCCCTTGTCCAGCGCGATGCCCACCAGCATCGAGGTCACGCTCTTGGCCATGGAAAAGGACAGGAAACGCGCGCTGTCCGAGCGGCCGTAGCGATAGCGCTCGGCGACGATCTCGCCGTTCTTCAGGATCAACAGCCCGGTGATGCGCTGGCGTTCCAGGTAATCGTCCAGCGAGTAGCCGATGTTGCGGAAGCGGTAGCCGATGGCCGGCGGCTGCCGGGCTTGCGGCAGCGCTGTTACGGCGCCGGCACCGCGGGAGACGACGCGAATCGGCAGGCCCTCGACCTGGTCCATCGCCGACCAGGACCCAACCCGGTAGGGGTTGGCGTACCAGTTGCCGGCCGTTCCCCGTGGGTAGCCGCGCTGCTTGCCCAGCACCGCCTCGTCCGGCTCGGCATGCGCCACCAGTGCCGCGGCCAGAGCCAGCAAGAGCGCAACGCAAAAACGTGCCTGCCGCATCCTGGCGCCTCAATGCAGCAGAGGGCCTGGCAGCGCCAGGAAATTGAGCACCAGGCCGTCGAAGTCGTCCGGCGCTTCGAGGTTCTGCAAGTGGCCAACCCCGCGCATCTCCAGGTAGGTGCTGTGCGGAATAGCGCCCGCCATTTTTTTCATCACGGACGGCGGCGCGTTGCGATCGTGCTGGCCGGCCACGAGCAGGGTGGGCACCCCGATGTGCGGCAGGTTGGCGCGCCGGTCGAACGTGACCAGGGCTTCGAGCGCGCGCCGGTAAGTCGAGGCGGGAACCTGGCTCATGCACAGCCGGGCCAGCCGAACCCCTTCGGGCAGCGGGAGCGGTCCGACCATCTGCGGCACCAGCACCTCGGCCAGCTGCGCCATGCTCCGGCCGGCGTCCAGCGGCGCGGTGCGCTGGGCGATGAATTCACGCTGCCAGGAGCCATCGGGTTTGCCGAACGAGGCCGACGTGCCGCAAAGGATGAGCCTGTCCACCAGTTCCGGCCGGCGCGCCACCACTTCCTGCGCCACCATGCCGCCCATGCTGTGACCCAGCAGGATCACGCCGGCGCGCTCGCCTTCCTCGGACCGGCGTTGGTGATCGCCGGCCAGCAGCGCCTCGATCAGGGCAATGCAGCTTTGCGCCAGACCCTTGAAGGTATAGGGCTCGATCGGCGCGCTGCGGCCATAGCCGGGCATGTCCCAGGCCACGGCCCGGTAGCCCGACGAAGCCAGCGTCTCCACCTGGGGCGCGAAGGCGAGGTGCCCGCCGCCGATGCCGTGCAGCATCAGGACCGTGGGGCCGCTGCCCAGCACGGTGAAGGCGGGAATGTTCATGGGACGACCCGGCCTTCCTTGACCACCGCGAGGCCGTCGAGTTCGACCGTGCAATTGCGCAGGGGCAGGTCGAAATGGCCACGCGTGTAGCGCCCGGCCACTTCGCTGGCGCCGGTGCTGTAGAGAAAATTCCCGGCGAAGGCGCGCAGTTCGGTGCCGTTGAAATCGCGCTTGTCGTACAGGGCCATGCTGTCCCAGCGCGCCGCCGCGTTGAGCCCGTATCCGACATGGCTGACGGCGTAGGCATTCCGCCCGCCAGGGTCTTGCGCCCCGTCGCCCCAGGCGGCGATGTAGCTGCGCATCAGTTCGGCGTCGACGCCGGCGCCTTCGATCCTCGTCACGTAGTCGTCTTCGATGTGTAGCGTGACCGGCCGTTCGATGTAGCGCTTGAACGTCAGGTTGACGTCGCCTTCGGCCAGCACCAGGATGCCGTTGACGCTGCCGGCCGCTGGGAACACAAGCGCCAGCCCACCGGGCCAGTGGGTCATGGTGCCCGGCCGGGTGGTGGTGCCCCAGTTGCCACCGCAGGTGGCGCCGGCCAGCGAGATCGCCAGATCGGTTCCGGCGGCCGAAGCCACTCGCATCGCGCCCGCGGAACGCAGCCGCTTGACATGTTCCTTGACCAGCGGCTCCAGCGCGTCACCCGGCGCCAGTCGCGCCAGCGCCTCCGGATGCTCGTTGCTCACGTAGAGCACGCGCGCACCGCCGCGCAGGATGGCGGGCAGCTCGGGCGCGTGCATCAGGCCTTCCACCGTACAGTCCACCACCAGCGTGCTGCCGGCCAGCGCCGCGATCACGGGCGCGAGCTGCTGCAGTGCCGTGGAAGCGCCGGTGGATCGAATCGCGGGCCCCGCGCCGAACGGCGTCGGCACCGACACGCCAAACACCCGGCAGCCCAATCGCGAGGCCGCGAGCCGGGCCAGCTGCGCAAGCACCGGGCGGCTCTGGCTCTCGCTGAGAATGGCCACGGAGTCGCCAGGCTGCAGCGCACAGCGCGCCAGCACTGCTTCGAAAGCATCCACCCAGCCGGGCTCTATGGTTTCCTGCAGCATGATTTCGCGGTTCCGGCCATACTACATGAAGATTCATGTAAACAGCGTTGATGAGCCCACCTCGCCAAGCCCAGCCGCCGAGCTTCTCGCCGCACGAGTTCCGCACCGCGCTGGGCATGTTCGCCACCGGCGTGACCATCGTCACGGCACGCACCGCCGACGGCAAGGTCGTCGGCTTGACGGCCAACTCGTTCAACTCGGTCTCGCTCGAGCCGCCGCTGGTGCTGTGGAGCCTGTCGCAGGACGCCGCCTCGATGCCGGCCTTTCGCGCCGGTTCGCACTACGCCATCAACGTCCTGGCGGCCGACCAGAAAGCGCTGGCCGAGCGCTTCGCCCTCAAGGGGACCGACCGGTTCGCCGGCGTGAGCTTCGTGCAGGGAACCGGCGGCGCCCCGTTGCTGGCCGGCGCGGCCGCCACCTTCGAATGCTTCAACCGCAGCCGCTACGAGGAAGGCGACCACGTGATCTTCGTCGGCGAGGTCGAGCGCTGCAGTTGGAGGCCGGGCGCCTCGCCGCTGCTGTTCCACGGCGGGCAGTTCTATACCGAGCATCCCTTGTGAATCACTGACATGGGCCGGACA
>DATMBW010000054.1:0-9713 GCA_035559095.1 Ramlibacter sp. | reverse complement strand
TGGTCAAAGAGGACCCGTCATCCGCGAGCCCAGCCGCAGTGACGAAGCCGTGAGCCAAACCGTCATATGACAAGCCCTATTTCTTCGGCGGCACGTGCGGCTTGACCTTGCCGCAGTCGGAAGACAGCCACTTGCCCGATCCTTCCATGTTCATCCTCTCGGGCTTGCCATCCACCTTGGTGTTCACGACCATCTTCATGCTGTAAGCCTCGGGCCCCTTGAGCGTGACCTGGCTTTCGCCGGTGGAAGGCGGATTGGTGCAGCTGAACGCCATCTTCATGGTGTTGCCCTGGCGCGACTGCTGCGTGGTCGTGCAATCGCCCTGTTGCGCGGGCAGTTCGTTTTTCTCGACCATCTCCTTGGTCATGCACACCTGCATGCTCATTCCCTGCCCCGGCCCCTGACTGCCCTTCCTGACCCCTTGTCTGGCCATCATTTCTTCCATCATCTTGCGCTGCTCGGGTGGCAAGCTGGCCATCTGCTGCTGCATCTGGGCCATGCTGTCCTCCATCTGGCCGCTGCCGGTCTGCATCTTGTGGGTGATTTCCCACAGGCCCGGCTTCAGGTTCTGGGCACCGGCGGTGGATGCGAGGACCGCCAGGGCGGCGGCAAGAAGGTGATACGGTTTCATGGAACGACCCCCCGAGTTTGGAAAGCCGTCATTTTGCCCCGGCCGGCGCCACGGCCAGGGAATCAGGGCCTGCCGCGCCGTCAGGCCAGCGTGGCCTGACGCACCGCGTGCTCCCAGGCGGCCATCAGTTCGGCGGCGCGGCCGGCGCCCAGCGTGGGCAGGAAACGCCGCTCGGCCTTCCACAAGGCAGCCAACTCGCCGGTGCCGCGGTAGACGCCGCTGGCCAGGCCGGCAAGCCACGCCGCGCCCAGCGCCGTGGTCTCGGTCACGGCGGGCCTGACCACGGGAATGCCCAGCAGGTCGGCCTGGAACTGCATCAGCAGGTCGTTGACGCAGGCACCGCCGTCCACCCGCAGCTCGCTCACCGGCGCCGCCCCGGCCGCCACGGCGTCGCGGCTCATCGCCTGCAACAGCGCGCTGCTCTGGTAGGCGATGCTTTCCAGCGCGGCGCGCGCGATGTGCGCCACCGTGGTGCCGCGCGTCAGGCCGGTGATCGTGCCGCGCGCGTTCGGTTTCCAGTAGGGCGCGCCCAGGCCGGTGAAGGCCGGCACCATCATCACGCCGCCGGAATCGGGCACGCTTTGCGCCAGCGCCTGCACTTCGCCGCTGCCCTTGATCGCCCGCAATCCGTCGCGCAGCCATTGCACCACCGCGCCGCCGACGAAGACACTTCCCTCGGTCGCGAATTCGGTGCGCTCGCTCACCTGCGCCGCGCTCGTGGTCAACAGGCCGTTGGACGAGGTCTGGAACGTGGAGCCGGTGTGCATCAGCATGAAGCAGCCGGTGCCATAGGTGTTCTTGGCCATGCCCTCCTGGAAGCAGGCCTGGCCGAACAGCGCGCTTTGCTGGTCCCCGGCCACGCCGCCGATCATCACCGGGCCGCCCAGCAGCGAAGCCAGCGTATCGCCGTAATGCGCGCTGGAAGGCAGCACCTCGGGCATCAGCTGCACGGGGATATCGAGCAGGCGCAACAGTTCGGCGTCCCACCGGTTCTGGTGCACGTTGAACAGCATGGTGCGCGAGGCGTTGGTGACGTCGGTGGCATGCAGCGCACCACCGGTCAGTTGCCAGAGCAGCCAGCTGTCCACCGTCCCGAACGCCAGCTCGCCGCGCTGCGCCTGTTCGCGCGCCCCGGCGACATGGTCCAGGAGCCACTTGATCTTGGTGGCGGAAAAGTACGAGTCGATCAACAAGCCGGTGCGCGCCTGGATCAGCGCGGCATGGCCCTGCTGCCGCAGCTGCGCGCACAGCGGCTCGCCGCGCCGGTCCTGCCACACGATGGCGTGATGGATGGGCTGGCCGCTGCGGCGGTTCCACACCACCGTGGTTTCGCGCTGGTTGGTGATGCCCAGCGCGCGGATGTCGCCCGAGCGCAGGCCGGCCTTGGCTATCGCCTCGCGTGCCGTGGCCAACTGGCCGCGCCAGATTTCCATGGGATCGTGCTCGACCCAGCCGGGCTGCGGATAGATCTGCGCAAGCTCCTGCTGGCCCGATGCCACCACGCGGCCTTCCGCGTCGAAAACGATGCTGCGTGAACTCGAGGTTCCCTGGTCGAGCGCGAGTAGGTAGGTCATGGCGTGCTTCTTTCGGCAAGGCCTGGCCGCGGGGCCACAAGAACGGGTCAGTCTGCCATAGGCCGGCCAGTCCCGGTATTCAGCGGGCCACCCGGCCGCGCATCAGCCAGACGCGGCTGTGCGCGCCGGGCTTCAGGCTGCTGTTCACGACGGCAACGGCCCCGGAGCCGTTGACCGCGAGTTTTTTCATCAACATGCCCTGGCTGCTGCCGTTGAAGCCGCCCCCGGCGTCGGCGCTGCCCGGCACGACGACCGGGTGCGTGAATGTGCTTCCGCCATCGTGCGACACCGACAGCGCCAGGCCCCGCGGCGGCTGCCGGGCGTCTTGGTACAACTCCCACAAGACATACAGGCGCCCTTGCGCGTCGATGCTCAATGACGGGAACGACGCGCCGGCAAACGCATCCGGCATCGGCTGGGAGATGTCGCGCGGCGGCTCGAAAGTGCGCGTGCCGTCGGTGGAACGCGTGTAGCGGACGTGGTATAGCGCAAAGGGTCCGCCCGAACTCTCCGCATACACCAGGTGCACCACGCCCGTGGAGTCCACGGCGAGCTTGGGCGCATCCGAGTAGCTCTTGCTGGGCGCGACCTGCTGGGGCGAACCGAAGCTGCGGCCGCCATCGGTTGACTTTGCCACGTGAATATCCGCGGCGTCGTTGTCGCCGACCGTCCAGGCCAGGTACAGCGCACCATCGGGACCCAGGGCCAGCGACGGTGCGCGCGCGGGATGGGCGCCGGCGTGGGCCGCGACCTGCGCCGGACGCGAAAAACTCCTGCCTCCGTCGTGCGAGCGGCTCAACCACAGCGGCCCGTCGTACTCCGTCCAGGCCGCGTACAGTGCGCCGTTCGGGCCGGCCACGAGATCGAGGCTTCCGTTGTGCCAGATCTCCTTGTTGATGCGGCCCTTGCCGTCGCCGCCGCGCGACCTCGACAGGTTGATGGGCTCGGCAAAGGACCGGCCACCGTTGTCGGACCGGGCAAACAGGATGTCGCCGCCGTGCGAGCCGCCGGAGAAGATGATCTCCTGCCACAGGACAAAGATCTTCGCGGGCGCGTCGGGCGCCGCGGCCAGGCGCGGCAACCACGAAAATGTCTCGGGGTGCCGCGACAGGTCCACCGGCCGCGCCAGTTGCTTCGTGCCATTGGCCGCGTAGCGCTGGAACAGCACGGCCTTGCGACGCTGGTCGACCCAGGCGACGGCGATCTGCCCGCTGTCGTCGATCACCACCGCGGGGTCATCGACGTAATCGAAGCGCGAGCGGCTCTGTTGCCATGGCCCGCGCTCGCCGCGCCCGCGCGCGATCTCGATCCCGCCCTGCCATTCGATGGGTGAAGAGGAGGGGGCGGCCAGCGCCGTGCCGATGGGCGCCGCGAGCAACGCCAAGGCCAGGAACCAAAGCAGCGACGGCGCGACCATGGCTTGGCCCGAGTTCAGTCCCCTAAGGCCAGCCGGGTCGTGCTCTTGACCTCTTCCATCACCGCGTAGGTGCGGGTCTCGCGCACGCCGGGCAGTTGCCACAGCACCGTGCCCGCGAAATCGCGGTAGGCCTGCATGTCGGCCATGCGCGTCTTGAGCAGGTAGTCGAACCCGCCGGCCACCATATGGCATTCCATGATCTCCTTGCGCACCTGGACCGCCGCCTTGAACGCTTCGAAGACATTGGGCGTGGTCCGGTCGAGCAGGACCTCGACGAACACCAGCATGCCGCCACCGAGCTTCAGCGGGTTCAGGCGCGCCTCGTAGCCCAGGATGTAGCCGTCGCGCGTCAGTCGCTGCACGCGCGCCAGCACCGCCGTGGCCGACAACGCCACCGCCTCGGCGAGCTTGAGGTTGGATATGCGGCCGTCCTGCTGTAGAACATTCAGGATTTTCAGGTCGATTCGATCGATATCTGCTAATTGATTGCTCATCAGTAGAGATTTATCCGGTCTAGCTGCTGAATTTAGCGTGAAATTCATCGCAAAGCGAGCCACGATCACAACATTGCTTGCAATTTCGCCGCTGCCATGACCCAACGCCTGCCACTGCCCTACCGCCCGGAAGCCGAGATCGTCCGCCGGCACTTGCAATGCCTGAGCGGACAAGCCGCGCCGGTCCAGCCCGGCGCTGCCACGCTCGACTGGGCGGCCGCCGCGCGCGCCGCACAGCCCTGGGTCCAGGCCGTGCGCAAGCACCCGCCGCCGTTCTGGGCGATGGAGAGCCTGCTCAAGGAGTACCCCATCTCGAGCGCCGAAGGCCTGGCCCTGATGCGGCTGGCCGAAGCCCTGTTGCGCGTGCCCGATGCCGAGACGGCGATCGCGCTGACGGCCGACCAGCTCGGGCGCGCTGATTTCGAGGGCGCCCCGGACAGCGCGCTGGCGCGGCTTTCGCAGACCGCCATTGCGATGTCGAAAAAGTTCCTGCCCCACCCTTCGACGCCAGACTCAGGACAGGATCCTTCGCCGGGTTCAGGACAGCACGAGCCCGGCCTGTGGGCCAGGCTCGGCGCGCGCAGCGTGGTGGCGGCCACGCTGCGCGCGGTGCAGCTGCTGGGACGCCAGTTCGTGCTGGGGCAGGACATCGCCGAAGCGATGCACGAGGCGGATGCCGCCCGCCGCCATTCCCAGGGCCTGCGCTATTCCTACGACATGCTCGGCGAAGGCGCGCGCACCGAACGCGATGCCTTGCGCTATCTCGCCAGCTACCAGAATGGAATCGAAGCCATCGGAAGCCGCGCCCGCGCCGACCGGCCCGTCGAGCACAACGACGGCATCTCGATCAAGCTCAGCGCCCTGCACCCGCGTTACGAAGAGGCACAGCGCGAGCGCGTGCTGTGCGAACTGGTGCCTCATGTGTGGACCTTGTGCGAGCGGGCCGCCCGCGCCGGTGTCGGCCTCACCATCGACGCCGAGGAGGTGGACCGGCTCGAGCTGTCGCTCGACGTCTTTGAAGCGCTGGCGGCCCAGGTCGCCCGGCACTATCCGCAATGGCAGGGGTTCGGGCTGGCCCTGCAGTCCTACCAGACCCGCGCGCTCGAACTGGTCGAGCATGTCGCGGGCCTGGCGCGCCAATACCGCCTGCGGTTCATGTGCCGCCTGGTCAAGGGCGCCTACTGGGATGCGGAGATCAAGCGCGCGCAGGAGCTGGGACTGCCGCACTACCCGGTATTCACGCATAAGAACCACACCGACATTTCCTACCTTGCCTGCGCGCGCGCGCTGCTGCAGGCCCAGGACGTCATCTACTCGCAGTTCGCGACGCACAACGCCGGCACGATCGCGGCGATCCTGCAGATGGCCCCGGGCGTCCCGTCGAACTTCGAGCTGCAGCGGCTGCATGGAATGGGACAGGGCGTGTATCGCGAGGTGGCGCGATCCGCCGAAGTTCCGGTGCGCGTGTACGCGCCGGTGGGCCGGCACCGCGACCTGCTGGCGTATCTGGTGCGCCGCCTGCTGGAGAACGGCGCCAACAATTCCTTCGTGCACCAGCTCGCCGACGAGTCGGTGGGCATCGACCAGCTGCTGGATTCGCCCTTGCGACTGCAGCCTGAACCATCCTTGCCGTTGCCGCGGCACATCTACGGCCCGCGGCGCAAGAACAGCGCCGGTGTGGACTTCGCCGTGGAGAGCATGCGCGCACCGCTGCTGGCAGCCTACGCCGACTTGCGCGTGCCCGATGTTGCCGCGTGCGAGGTGAGCCAGGTCGCCCTCGCCGTCACTCGCTGCGCCGCGGCTTATCCGGCCTGGCGTGCAATGCCGGTGGCGCAGCGCGCGGATATCCTGCGCCACGCGGCCGACGCCATGGAAGCGCAGTTGCCCCGGCTGTGCGCGCTGCTGGTCAAGGAGGCGCTCAAGACCTGGAGCGACTGCGTGTCCGAAGTGCGCGAGGCCGTGGACTTCCTGCGCTACTACGCCAACGAGGCCGAGCGCATCATGCAACCGATCGTTCTTCCCGGCCGGGCGGGCGAGGTGGCGCTGGGCGTCACGGGCGAGAGCAACGAGCTGCGCCTGACGCCGCGCGGCCCGTGGGCGTGCATCAGTCCCTGGAATTTTCCACTGGCCATCTTCACCGGCCAAGTGGCCGCCGCGCTGGCCACCGGCAACACGGTGCTGGCCAAGCCCGCCGAACAGACGCCCGCCATCGCGCTCGAAGCGGTGAAGCTGTTGCACGAGGCCGGCGTGCCGCCCGAGGCGCTGCAGTTGCTGCACGGTCCCGGCGAGACGGTGGGCGCCGCGCTGGTGGGCGAGCCGCGCATCGCGGGCGTCGTCTTCACCGGCTCGACCCAGGTCGCCAGGATCATCCAGCGCGCCCTGGCGGCCAAGGACGGACCCATCGTGCCGCTGATCGCCGAAACCGGCGGCATCAATGCCATGGTGGTCGACTCCACCGCGTTGCCGGAGCAGGTGGCCGACGCGGTGATGCAAAGCGCATTCCGCTCGGCCGGACAGCGCTGCTCCGCGCTGCGCCTGCTGTGCGTGCACGAGGCCATTGCCGACGCAGTGATCGAGATGGTCCAGGGCGCGGCACGCGAATTGGTCACCGGCGACCCGGCGTTGCTGAGCACTGACGTGGGCCCGGTGATCGACCGGCAGGCGTACGAGGCGATCCAGAAACATCTCGACCGGCTCCATACCACCGCCAAGGCCGTTTGTCCTTCTGCCGGACTCGATCCGCGATCGCTTCCGATGCACCAACCCTGGATGCCGGGTCAAGCCCGCCATGACAGCCCGCATTTCTTCATCCAGCCTCAAGCTTTCGAGGTCGAGCGCCTGGCCGACGTCAAGCAGGAGATCTTCGGGCCGGTGCTTCACATCGTGCGCTGGCGCGGCGATCCGCTGGCCGTGATCGACCAGGTCAATGCGCTGGACTACGGGCTCACGCTGGGAATCCAGACACGCATCGACAGCCGGGCGCTGGCGCTGGCGGCGCGCGCGCATGTCGGCAACGTCTATGTCAACCGCAACATGATCGGCGCGGTGGTGGGCGTGCAGCCGTTCGGCGGCGAGAACCTGTCGGGCACCGGCCCCAAGGCCGGCGGACCGCATTACTTATACCGGTTCTGCGCCGAGCAGACCGTCACCATCAATACGACGGCCGCCGGCGGCAACGTGCAATTGCTGTCCTAGCAAAGCAGCGGACTGGAACTCGGCTGCGCGCGCGGTGCAGCTTTGTCACCGGCTCGACATTTTCGGGGTAAGTCCGGGCAGGGAACACCCGGAAATTGTCGTCGGCTAGACATATTTAGTTACACTTCACCTCTACCGTGAGGGTCCCAGCTTCACCGCAAGGACCCGCTCATGACTCTTCCCGCTTCACCCTCCGCGATATCGCGCCGCAGCGTGCTGATGTCGCTAGCCGCCGCGCCTCTTGCACTGCACTCGCCCGTGCGTGCGCAGGACCCGCAGTCCATCAGGATCTGCCAATCCACCGCGTTGTCGGGACCCCTGGGGGACCTGGGGCAGGCCCTGCTCCAGGGCGCGCAGGCCTGCTTCGGGGCCGTCAACGCGCACGGAGGAGTACACGGGCGCAAGATCGATCTGGTGGTGCTCGACGACGGCTATGAAGTCAAGCGCGCGCTGGCGAATCTCGATACGTTCCTCGCCGACCGCGCGACATTCGCGCTGTTCAACTGCTTCGGCACGCCGATTGTCACCGCGATGCTGCCGCGGGTGATCGAAGCCGGGCTTCCGTTCTTCGCGCCCTACACCGGCGCCCTGGTGGCACGGCCGCGCAATACGCGCAACGTATTCAACATCCGCGCCAGCTACCCGGACGAGGCCGAGCAGCTCGTGCAGCATCTGGCCACCATCGGGATCAAGCGCATCGGCATTGCCTACCAGAACAACTCGTTTGGCAAGGAGGTCTTCGATGCGGCCCGCATCGCCATGGAGAAGCACAAGTTGCAAGGCGGCGATGGCGCCGTGGCGACGGTGGAGAATTCCGGCGCCGACGCGGCGGCCGCCGCCACGAAGATCGTCCAGGCCAACCCCGAAGCGGTGCTGGTCGGGCTGGCCGGCAAGCCCACACTGGACTTCGTCAAGGCGATCCGCACGCAGCGCCGCGGCATGCCCCTGTACGCGCTGTCGGTGATGGGCTCGGCGGCCACGTTGCGCGCCCTGGGCGACGATGGCGTGGGCATGGCCGTGTCGCAGGTCGTTCCGCTGCCGACCAGCGTCGTGGTGCCCGTCGTGCGGCAATTCCAGCAGGCCTGGAAGGCCACCGGCACCTCGCTCGATCTATCGCACCTGGCGCTGGAAGGCTACATCAACGCGCGCGTCTTCGTCGAGGCGTTGAGCCGGGCGGGCCGCAATCTTTCGCGCGAGCGCTTCATCGACTCGATGTGGAACATCAAGCGGCACGACCTGGGCGGCTTCGAAGTGAATTTCAGCGAGCCCGGCAGGAATGCCTCGCGCTTCGTGGAGCTCACCATGGTCGGGCGCGAAGGGCGGTTCATCCGGTAACGGCGCGGCAGCCGCGTGCCGCGTGTCAGCGCTTGCGCGGCAGCAGGTCGTCCACCGCCGCGCTGAGCTTGCGCAGGTCGATGATCGCCACTTATGGCTGTTCATTTCGCCGTGAACAAGGGCGGTCGAGCAGCTGTGCTTGGGCACGCAGGCCGTGCTGAGCAGCCCGCGTAGCCCTGGTCCCACACCGCAGCGCTACGGCTTCCGACGCCGTGTTCGCTGGCCTGGGCGTAAGACTTGCGCGAGTCACTCCGGAAAAGGAAACGCAATGGCACAAAGCAGCATCCTGGGCGCGGACTTCGCTCCCAACCGACCCAGTGGCCGGGGCGCCGACGTGCTGGGCCCGAGCGACAACTCCGACAGCGGCAGCGATGCCGTGGGCACCGATGAAATCCACGAGGACAGCGACGCCGCGGGCACCGGCGAGCGTGGATCGGTGGCGGGAAGCGAAGGCCGCGAAGGCGGCGACATCCTGCCCGATCGCGTGAAGCGCCTGCAGGACGGCGATGGCGTGCCCGAAGCGGATCAGGAGGGCGACGAGTTCTCCGATCTGGACGCGCGCGAGTTCACCGACCTGGATACCGACGACCAGGACCAGGAGTGAGCGGCCCCGGTCAACGCGCCAGCGTCGACGCGCCGAACAGGCTCTGGACGAATTCGACGGCGAGTTCCGCGGTGCGGTTGCGCACGTCCAGCGCCGGGTTGATCTCCACCACATCGAGCGAGCCGAGCCGCCCCGTGTCCGCGATCATTTCCATGCACAACTGCATCTCGCGGTAGGTCGGGCCGCCGCGCACGCCCGTGCCCACGCCCGGAGCGTCCAGTGGATCGAGGCAATCCAGGTCGAAACTCACATGCAGGTGCGTGTTTTCATCGACGTCCTGCAGCGCCTCGGTCATGGTGTTGCGCATGCCGTGCTCGTCGATGTGGCGCATGTCGAACACCTGCAGGCCCAGCAGGCGGATGGCCTGCTTCTCGTCGGCATCCACGCTGCGGATGCCGATGAAATCGATGTTGCCGGCTTCGACCGCCGCGCGCTCGCCGCTCCAGCCCACCAGCGGCGCCGG